>JAIEOW010000026.1 GCA_019750095.1 Phycisphaerales bacterium | reverse complement strand
CAGACGCAGTCTGTCTCGCCCGTTGATCTGAAGCCCAGGCCCCTTGGCCAACCCCGAACCAATGCCGTCGCCGACCGAGCCGCTGAAGGGAGCGGCTCGGCGGCGACGGCACTCTGGAACAACACGTTCGTTCGCACCGCGATGAGTCTTGCGATCGTTCTTTCGCTCGTGCTCGCACTCGCCACGGTGGCCAAAAAGCTCGCCAAGAAGAACGGACACTTGGCCGCGGCTCTTGGAGCCTCGGGCCCGAGACCCGCTGGGCTCCTGGAAGTCCTCGGGCGATACCCGATCGCACGTGGACAGACGCTCATTCTGCTCAAGCTGGACCGACGCGTCCTGCTCATCGGGCAGACCGCATCCAAACTCCGCGGCGGGCCAGGTTCGCTCGCAACACTCTGCGAGATCACCGACATGGAGAGCGTCGCGGATATTCTCGCCAGAAGTCAGGACGCCGAACACGCCTCGATCTCCGCTCGATTCCAGTCACTCCTGCATCGCTTCGATCACACGCACGCCCCGGCCGCCGAGGCGACAGAATCTGAGCTTGAGGGGCGTCGCGGCGTGCGATCAAACGATGGCGACATGCTGGAACTGCTCGATGAACGCGCCGTGGTACATCGCTTCCCGGATCTGCCGCCCGTCGAAGCTGCTGCGCCCGCGGCGCGACACGCCGTGCCGTTCGCAGCGTCAGGAACGTACGGTCCCGTCCGATCGCCGAACCAGCTTGCGCAGGAGTCCGTTCCCGTTGAGTCGTTCGGTTCCATCCGAGAGCGTCTCCACGCACTGCGCGGGGAGGCTCATCGATGATGCGCCACGCTGAACGAACAACGATCGTGATCATCGCCATCATGGCAGCGATCGCGATGCTCATCACGCCGGCCGCCGCGGTGGCCCAGGAGCCCTACGGACCGTTTGCGCAGCCCGCAACGCGCGCCCCGATCTCGATCGACCCCAGCCGAGCACTCGGCGATGATGTCAACCCGCTCTCAATAGTCGGCAGTGTCGGCGACACGATCGCCGGAATGTCCAGGACCGGCGTCCCGCGATCCGGCGATCGTGGGGGGGCAACGCAGGAATCCTCCGGGGGTCTCTCGGCGGGCATCAACATCATGGTCCTGCTGACCGTGATCACGCTGGTGCCATCGATCATGCTCATGTGCACGTGCTTCGTGCGCATCGTGATCGTGCTTGGACTGTTGAAACAAGCGCTCGGCACGCAATCGCTCCCCCCGCCGCAGGTGATCGTCGGGCTCGCGATGTTCATGACGCTGCTGGTGATGTCGCCCACGCTCGACCGCATCCACCGCGAGGCGATTTTGCCGTACCGCTCCGGCGAGGTGCAGAACTACGACGAGCTCTGGGCCAAGGCCAAGCAGCCGCTCAGAGACTTCATGTTCGACCAGATCGAGGCGACGAACAACTGGTCGAGCGTGTACATGATCCTGAACTATCGCGGGATCGACACATCGGATCCGTCAAAGCTCTCGACCGACAATGTGGACATGATCACGCTCATCCCCGCATTCATGCTGAGCGAGCTCAAGACCGGTTTTCTCATCGGTTTCAAGGTCTTTTTGCCCTTCCTGGTCATCGATATCGTGATCAGCAGTCTGCTCATCTCCATGGGCATGATGATGCTGCCGCCCGTGCTCATCAGCTTGCCGTTCAAGCTGCTGCTCTTCGTTCTCGTTGACGGCTGGACACTGGTCGTGGGCTCGCTGCTTCAATCGTTCGTGGTTCGCCCCGCGCCAAGTACCGCCATCTCACTGCTCTCGGATCCGCTGTCCATCGCTCCCCTTCTGCAAGCGATCGGCTTCAGTTAGTACCAGTTCCGCTTGGTGGCACAGGCGTCCCGCCTGTGTGCATTTCTGAAGTTGTTCGTCAACAGCACGTTGTTCATCGCCAGACCACTGCACGTCGACCAGCCAGCCGACACATCCATGTCCGACGCCCAAACCATCGAACTCGTCCGCGACACGCTTCTCATCGCGATGAAGATCGTCGTGCCGATCCTGATCGCCGGCGTGGTGGTGGGCCTGATCATCGCGATCTTTCAGGCCGTCACCAGCATCCAGGAGCAGACACTGACGTTCGCTCCCAAGATCATCGTCATGCTCATCGTCACGGTGCTGCTGCTCCCTTGGATTGTCGTTCGCCTGCTCGAGTTCACCGCCGCCATGCTCACCAACTGGTAACTGTCGATCGCATGATTCAGAGTCTCGACGCAACGCATGCCCACGCTCGGTCCCATCCTCGACCACATCGGGCCCTTCCTGCTGGTGCTCTTTCGTCTCAGCGGCGTGCTGGTCTTCGCACCGATGCTCGCCAGTTCGGTGATCCCGATGAAGGTGCGCATGCTCATCTGCGCCGCGCTCACACTGGCGATGTATCCCGCGCTCCCCGCGGCTCAGATGCAACCGGTCTCGCTCGATCTGTTCTCACTCCTCCCCGCCGTGCTTGGCGAAGTGCTCATCGGCGTCGCTATCGGCCTGATCGCCGCACTCCCGATTTTCGCCCTGCAGCTCGGCGGACTGATCATGGGCCAGCAGGCGGGCATGTCGCTCGCCCAGATCTATAACCCCGCTCTCGAAACCGAAGCCGACGTCATCGGCCAGCTCCTGGTCTATTCCGGCATCGCCATGTTTGTCTCGCTCGGCGGGCTTGAGATCCTCTTTCTCGCCGTCGGCGAGACCTTTCGCCACGTTCCCGTTGGCAAGGCCGCGCTCAACCTCGGACCCGTTGATCTGATCAGCGGCCTCGTCTCTTCGGGCTTCCAGCTCGCGCTCCGCGTGAGCGCTCCGGTCCTGTGCATCATCCTGATCGAGACGATCGCCAGCGCGCTGCTTGCCAAGACCATTTCCCAGATCAACGTCCAGTCCATCGGCTTTGCCGTCAAGATCGTGATCACCCTGCTTGTGCTTGCATCGTCCGTCACCGCGGTGATCCACGCCGCGGGCGGCGACATCGCCGACACACTCGATGCGATCTCCGAGTGGGCCCGCACGATCGCTCCCCCCGCACACCCCATCCCCCGCGCGTGATCACCCATGGCCGACGATCTAGGCGAAAAAACAGAACTGCCAACACAGCGACGGCTCTTTGAGGCCCGCGAACGCGGTCAGGTCGCCAAGAGCACCGATCTCGCCGCGGGCATCGATCTTGTCGGCGCATTCATTCTCTTGCTGCTCTTTGGCACGCCGCTCACCCTCGCGATGGCCGGCTTCCTCAGCTTTCTGCTCGACGATCGCGCCTCGGGCGCCCTCATCAGTGCTGAGGGCCCAATGCTCGAACAGACCATTCGCTGGGCGAGCACCCACGCAGGGCTGCTGATGCTCCCCGCGCTCGTCATCATGTTCATCATCGCGGTCATCGCGCAGATCGTGCAGGTTGGCTGGGTGGTGTCCTCTGAATCGATCAGCCCAAAGCTCGACAAGCTCGATCCGATCAAGGGCTTTGGACGTGTCTTCGGGATGAAGAACGTCATCAAGACACTTCTGGGTGTCATCAAGATGGCCGCGGTGACCGGTATCGCCATCGGTGTCTCGATGAACGAATGGCCCAAGGTCGTCGCCCTGGCCGCGCTCGAAGCTCATCTGATCTGGCCCGCAATCGCGGGCATTCTCGCTCGCCTGATCGCCTGGCTCCTTGCCGTGCTGCTGATCGTGGGAATCCTGGACTATGCCTACCAGCGTTGGATGCACACCAGCGAGCTGAAAATGACCAAGCAGCAGGTCAAGGAAGAACACCGCTCCATGGACGGCGACCCAGAAATCAAGGGGCGACGCCTTCGGATGGCTCGCCAGATCGCCATGCAGCGCGTCAATCAGACAGTGCCCAAGGCCGATGTCGTGGTGACCAATCCCACGCACTTCTCCGTCGCGCTCAAGTATGACCCCAAGACCATGGCCGCGCCAAAGGTCATCGCCAAGGGCGCCGACGAGATGGCATTCCGCATCCGCGAAGTCGCCGCGGCCCACCGCGTGCCGATCGTCGAGCGCCCGCCACTCGCACGGGCGCTGTACGCCGGCGTTCCCGTGGGCAAGCAGATCGCTCCCGAGCAATACGAAGCCGTTGCCGAGATCCTCGCCTATGTCTATCGCCTTGAGAATCGCGAAGCGGGCAAGGATCGGGCCGCCTGATCGGCCCATTATCTGATTCACCCGTTTCCCGTTCCTTGCATCCGACGCCAAGCTGAACCGCACGCAACAATCCTCCGATGTCCAAGCCCTCATCGCACGACCTTTCTCGCGTTGCAGCACTCGCCGCATCGCTCTCCGGGGCGTGTGCCATTGCGATGCAGCCCGCCCCGACCAAGCCAACCCTTGCCCCCGCGTCGACACCAAACCCCGCGCCATCACTCGCCACAAAGCCGACCCCCGCGACTCCGCCAGAGTTTGCCGATCGTCTCCGCGCCGCTCGCCTCCAGACGCTCCTCGCACGCACCAACTTCTCCCCCGGTCTCATCGACGGCAAGCCCGGCCGCAAGACCCGCATCGCCATCGAGCACTTCCAACGCGCCCGCGGCTTGGAATCAACGGGTCAGCTCGACGAGCCAACCCGTTCGGCGCTCTTGCCCGGTGACCAGGTCCCTTCACGTCAAGATCTCGCCGACTGGACACGCTCCCACACGATCACCGAGGCCGATCTCGCGCAGATCTCCGGCCCGATTCCCGAAGACTGGAACGAGCGTGCCCAACTCGCCTTTTCGGGGTACATCGACCTGCCCGACCTGCTCGCCGAACGCGGCTGGTGTTCGCTCGATCTGCTCGCCGCTCTGAATCCCGGCAAGGAACTCGCCGACCTCACCGTCGGCGATGAGGTCACGCTCCCCGACGCATCTCCCAAACCGCTTCCAAAGCTTGCTCGCGTCGAGATCAACTTGACCGAAAAGCTCGTGCTCGGATTCGCCGAGGGCGAAGCCAACGCCGAGATCCCAATCTTCATGACCCACTGCTCCATCGCACGCGATGTCGAAAAGCGCCCGGTGGGTGAGCTCAAGGTCGCCGTCGTCGCAAGCGACCCCGACTACACCTTCAACCCCGCCTCGTGGCCCGAAGTGACCAACGTCTCCAGCAAGCTCCGCATCGCTCCCGGCCCCCGCAATCCCGTGGGCGTCGCCTGGATCGGGCTCGATCGCCCCGGCTACGGCATGCACGGCACCGTCCGGCCCCAGGACATCGGCAAAACCGGCAGCCACGGCTGCTTCCGGCTCACCAACTGGGACGCCGCCAGATTGATCCGCGCCGTCCGCGTCGGCATGCCCGTGATCATCACCGAGTGAGCCCATACAGAAACGCGAAGTCCGCGATGGTCTCGAAGCAAGGCCGCGACGCGGAGAACGCCAGAGAGGGGCGAAGCTGCGCGAAGAAGTGGCCTTGGGTTTGATTCGATGCACGAACGTCTTAAACCCAAATGGAACTCGGAATCCTCCTACCCACCGCTCCATCCCAGCGTTTCTCCACACCATCCCCATGATTTCTACTTTCCTGCCTTCCTTCGAGCCCTTCGCGATCTTCGCGTTCCACTCTTCAGCTGAACGCGCAAAAAAAGCCGCTCGCAACGATCCGCCGCGCACAAATGATGCTCAGACCCTGCGCTGACCGATGAGACGCCCCCGAGCGCAGGACGCGCTCGCCGCTCACCAGAGGTTCAAGCGCCAGGATGGCCACACCCTCGTCCGCACAGGTTCCCACACTCGCACGCGCCGGCGGCCTGCCGCCCTGGCTGCGCGATATCCAGAAATACCGCACGCTCATCGTCCCCTTCGCGTTCATCGCGCTGCTCGTGGTCATTCTGATCCCGATGCCGCCGGCGATCATGGACGTGCTCATCTGCCTCAACATCGCTCTCTCCGTGCTCGCGCTGCTGACGACCATCCACATGGAGCAGCCGCTGGATTTCTCCGTCTTCCCCTCGCTGCTCCTGGCGATGACGCTCTTCCGGCTCGTGCTCAACGTCGCTTCCACGCGGCTCATCCTCTCCGCAGATGCCCAAACCCCCGAGCAGGCCCTCGCCGTCGCGGGCCACGTCATCAGCGCGTTCGCCAGCTTCGTCGCCGGTGACTCCCTTTTCGTTGGTATTGTCATCTTCGTCATCCTGGTGATCGTCCAGTTCGTCGTCATCACCAAGGGTGCCACCCGAATCTCTGAAGTCGCCGCCCGCTTCACCCTCGATGCCATGCCCGGCAAGCAGATGGCCATCGACGCCGATCTCAACGCCGGCATCATCAACGAGCAGGAAGCCAAGCGCCGCCGCGAGAAAATTGCCTCCGAAGCCGACTTCTTCGGCGCCATGGACGGTGCCTCCAAGTTCGTCCGTGGCGACGCCATCGCGGGCATCATCATCACCATCGTCAACGTCATCGGCGGGTTCGCCGTCGGCGTCATCGGCCGCGGGTGGGATGCCAGTCAGACCGCCAAGGTCTTCACCATGCTCACCATCGGCGACGGCCTGACCAGCCAGATCCCCGCCTTCATCGTCGCCATCGCCAGCGCGCTCATCGTCACCCGCTCCGGATCCAAGCAAGACCTCGGCCATCAACTCACCACCCAGCTCGCCAGCCAGCCCACAGGCCTCTATGTCACGGCCGGGTTCCTCGGCATCCTCGCCTTCACGCCCTTGCCCACCATCCCGCTCATCGTCACCGCCGCCGGGCTTGCGGGCATCGCGATCAGTCTGCAACGCACCACACGCGCCAAGAAGACCGCAGACGAAGCCAAAACCGCCGCCATTCCCAAAGCTCCCGAAGGCCCCGCGCCCGAAGCACTCCTCAAGCTCGATACCCTCGAACTTGAAGTCGGCTACGGCCTGGTTGCGCTCGTCGACACGCATCAGGGCGGCGATCTCCTCGATCGCATCTCCGCGATCCGCCGCCAGCTCGCCGTCGAACTCGGCTTCATCCTGCCCCCGGTCCGCATCCGCGACAACATGCAGCTCGGCCCCAACGACTATCGCGTCAAGATCAAGGGGGCCGTCGTCGCCAAGGGCCAGACCATCCCCGGCAAACTCCTCGCGATGGATTCAGGCATCTCCTCCGGTTCCATCGAAGATTGGGGCGAGAAAACCAAAGAGCCCGCCTTCGGCCTCGACGCCTGGTGGATCGACGCCCCAATGAAGTCGCGTGCCGAGAGCATGAACTTCACCGTCGTAGATCCCACAAGCGTCCTCGCCACCCACATCACCGAAATCGTCAAGACCCACTCCGCCGATCTGCTCACACGCGAAGAGGTCAGCAACCTCGTCACCCAGCTCAAGGAAAAATCCCCCAAGCTCGTCGACGAAGTCGTTCCCGGCATCGTCAAGCTCGGCGACCTCCAGAAAGTCCTCCAGAACCTCCTCCGCGAACGCGTCCCCATCCGCGATCTGGACAGCATCCTCGAGACTCTTTCGGATTGGGGCCCAAAGACCAAAGACCTCGACGTCCTCACCGAATACGTCCGCCACGCGCTCAGACGCACGATCTGCCAGCAGTACGCCACGCCCATGCCAGACTCCGGCTGGTCAAGCTCGTCATCACGATCCGGATCATCAAATGCGGGCTACCGCATCGTCTGCGTCACACTCGACCCGTCACTCGAAGACCAGATCAACGCCTATATCGATCGTTCCGCCGGAGCCACCGTCGTGAACATGCCGGCTCGTGTGGCTCAGGCTATCAGCCAGCAGATCCTCTCCGCTTTGCGAGAACTCACACAAGCCGGCCACCCGCCGGTGGTCCTCGCCTCGCCCCAGGTCCGAGGTGTCGTCCGCCAGCTTCTTGAGCCCCATCTCTCCACCGTCGCCGTGCTCGGCTACAACGAGGCCGTCGCCGGCGTAGAGGTGGAATCTCTCGCGCTCGTCACCCCCCCGATGTCCTCCGCCGCGATCTCGCCCTCCTCCGCCGCCGCCTGACTTGTCCACGTGTTCTTTCCTCATCTGGCAATCTTCAGCTCGCACTTGACGCCCGATGCCAAATATCCCACAATGGCCAAGTAAGCTCCCCCGGGCAGGATGCCCAAGTCTCGAACAGCCACGGATGGCGCCATGAAGCTCAAAACCTACCGCGAGGCCACCATGGCCGACGCACTCGCCCAAGTCAAGAAAGAACTCGGCAAAGATGCCGTGATCCTGCACACCCGCACCGTCAAGGTGGGCGGTGTGCTGGGCATGGGTCGCAAGACCCAGGTCGAGATCACCGCCGCCGACGAACCCACGCCGGGCACGCAGCGAGCCCCCAAGGCCCCTCGTCGCGATGCCCCGGCCAAAGCCGATCCAAGAAGCCAGCCAACTGCCCAATCGCCTGCCTCGGGTGGCACAGGCGTCTCGCCGGTGTTTTCTCCAGAAGCGCTCGCCGCCTATCGCAAAGCCGCTACTTCTTCGTGCGTTTCCTCCGCGCCGCTAGCACCCACTCCAGCGAACACGCCACAACCCGCCCTTCGACCAGCGTCGCCACCAGCACCAGTCCCCGAGCCGACAATACTCCCCGTGCGCGAGCGTCGGCTTGCTCAAACGCCCGAGTCTGTGCCCGCCCGTGTAGCCGAGCACGCGCCCATTCGAGCCCAGAATGTTGCGCCCATCCCCGACGCCGCCAGCATCCAGCGTGATCTGCACGACATCAAGCTGCTCGTCAATCAGGTCCTGCACGCCTCTCCCGCCTCGGCGATCGGCGTCGCCTCCGGAGCCATGCCCGACGCGCTCTTCAGGCACTATCTCCGATTGCTTGAGTCCGCAGTCAGTCGCGACCTTGCTGATCAGATCGTGGGCGCGGTCCGTGACGAGCTGACGCCGCACGAGATGCACGACGAATCGATCGTCCGCTCCACCGTGCTCCGCCATCTCGCCGCACTCATTCCCGTCGCCGAAACGCCCGTGCCCGCGCGTGCTCAGCGAGGCCATGGGGGGGGAGGGGGCGGCGTGTCCGGCCCACTGGTCATCGCACTCGTCGGCCCCACCGGCGTCGGCAAGACCACGACGATCGCCAAACTCGCCGCAGCGTACAAGCTCCGCCAGGGACGCAGTGTTGCGCTGATCACCAGCGATACCTATCGCATCGCTGCCGTAGATCAGCTTCGTACCTACGCCGGGATCATCGGCCTGCCGCTGAAAGTCGTTCTGTCTCCATCAGAAATGAGCGACGCCGTCCGTGCCCTCTCGGCCCACGACGTCATCCTCATCGATACCGCCGGCCGCAGCCAGTTCAACACCGATCGCCTCGAAGAACTGCGTGATTTCCTCGCCGCAGCGAGCCCGAACGAGGTCCACCTCGTGCTCTCCACCACCGCCGCTGAGAGCGTCCTGCTCAAGACCGCCGAGTCCTTCGCTCCGCTCCGCCCGAATCGCGTCATCCTGACCAAGCTCGACGAAGCCGTGAACTTCGGTGTCATCGTCAACGTCGCCCGCCGACTCTCCACCCAGCTCTCCTTCGTCACCACCGGGCAGGAAGTGCCCGACGACATCGAACTCGGCCAGCCCGATCGCCTCGCCCGCCTCGTGCTCGACAACGGCATGGCCACCCAGCAACCCCCATCGCAACCCGTCGCGTTCGCCCGTGAACGCCGGGCCGAAACCGTCCCGGCCGGCGCATGATCCACGCTCGTCCCGACATCTCCGACATCGATGCCGAGATCGACCTGCAACTCGATCAGATGTTCGATGCCGTGACGCCATTCACGCGGGTCGCCACGCAGAGCGTCGATCAAGCCGCACGACTCCGCGGGCTCATGCAGCAGTCGCCCGCGCCTCAGCATCCACCGCAACAGTCGTCTCCTCGCCAGGACATGATCTCCGCCGCCCGCTCGGCCCGTGTCATCGCCATCGCCAGTGGCAAGGGTGGCGTCGGCAAAACCAACATCTCCGTCAACCTCGCCATCGCCCTCGCCGAGCGCGGCCTGCGCGTCACGCTGCTCGATGCCGATCTCGGCACCGCCAACGCCGACCTGCTCTGCGGCGTCATCCCGCACGCCCGCCTGGATCACATCCTCGCCCCCGCAGGCCTGGGCGTTCAAGATGGCGCAAGCCGTTCGATTCGCGACATCGCCATCCGCTGCCCCGGACGGGGTGGAGTGGGTGGGTTTGATCTCATCCCCGGTTCCGCGGGCGTCGCAAGAATGGCCGACCTCTCCCCCGGCGAACGTCGCTGGCTGCTCAACGCGCTCGTCGAGCTCGCATCCGAAACCGATGTGCTGCTCATCGATGCCGCCGCGGGCATCGGCCCGGATGTCACCACCCTGCTTGCGTCCGCCGACCTCGCGCTCGTCGTGACCACCCCAGAGCCCACCGCCCTTGCTGACGCTTACGCGCTGATCAAGTGTCTGGCGAGTGTGGATCACTTTACACGCGACGATCGAGCCGAACTCGCCCTCGTTGTGAATCAGACCCGCTCACCCGCAGAGGCGTTTGCCACGCACGCCCGCCTTGCTCAGGTCTGCGATCGGTTTCTGGCCACCACCATCCCGATGCTTGGCTTCGTGGCGCACGATCTGCGCGTGCCCGAGGCCGTTCGTGCGCAATGCCCGCTGCTCGTGCGCACCCCCGACACCCCCGCATCGCACAATCTGCGGGAGCTCGCGGGCTCCGCAATCAACCTGTTGGGTCTCAGCACCCACGGTGCGACCGCTTCTGCCAGCACTCCCCCGACTCCGGGCGGGCTGCGGCGTCTGGTGCGGCGATTGCTCGGAGATTCACGCCCGCCCCGCACAATCGGTCGATTTTCAACCGAGTCGGCGCGGGTGCACTGAAGTTTGGATCTCTTCGAGCCGACATTCGGCCTCGTCCGGCTGAAGTTGAGCAGCCACAGGGAGCGTCGTGCAACCAGGTGTCGCTACAAAGATCATCGCCGCCGTAAGCGGACTTATCGCATTCGTTGTGGCCATTCTCGCCGGCCTCGCCGCCGATAACCCCGCCGACACGATCCTCCTGCGCGCCATCATCGCCATGATCGTCGTCCAGGCCCTGGGTTTCTTCATTGGTGCCGTCGCCGAGCGCACCATCGACGAAGCCGCTTTGCAGTATCAGAAGAGCAATCCCATTCCGGGGCAGAAGTTCCGGACCAATCTATCCAAGTCTTCCTCGCCGGAGCTGTCCACAGAATCTCCGGAAAAAGCGTGAGCAGTTGTCCACATGTCATGCACGGAGTTGCATTCCTGTAGTTTTTGTCATACCTTCCAGCTTGGTCGAGCCATGGATGGCACGGGCCAAGAAAACGTCGTGCGACAAGGTCATCTGGCCTCGTCGCCCGGCAATGGATGGTCAAGGAGCGGACCATGACACGGATGCGTACGACCCCAGCGGGGTCTCGTGCGAGGGTGAGCGGCCGGTATGCTGTCGAGCACGCCGAACCCTCAAGACTGCCGAGCAAATACGACGACATGCCCATCCGCGAGGTGTGGCAGGTCTATCGACGTTCCCAGGCCAAAGACCTGCGGAACTACCTCATGGAGCGGTTCCTTCCGCTCGTGCGTTACAACGCCGAGCGCATCTACGCCCGTCTCCCCGACGAGGTCGATATTCAGGACCTCATGTCCGCAGGGCTCTTCGGCCTCATGGACGCCATCGACGCCTTTGATCCCGATCGCGGCGTCAAGTTCGAAACCTATTGCGCCCCCCGCATTCGCGGCGCGGTCCTCGATGAACTCCGCTCCATGGACTGGGTCCCACGCCTCGTGCGCCATCGCACCAGCAAGATGGACTCCGCCCGCATGAAGTTCGAGATGGCCAACGGCCGCGCCCCCACCCAGGAAGAGCTCTCCGACACCGTCGGGCTCAAGGGTGAGGAGTTTGAAAAGTACGACCGCGATTCCTCCGCCGTCGGCACCTTCTCGCTCAATCGCAAGTGCTTCAGCTCCGACGGCTCCAAGGACGTGCGCGAGATCGACGTCATCAAGGACGAAAGCCAGCGCAACCCCTTCGCCGAGATCCAGCGCAAGGACGTCAAGGACCTGATCACCAAGGGCCTCTCCCGCGCCGAGCGTCTGATCGTCATCCTCTACTACTACGAAGAAATGACCATGAAAGAGATCGGGGCCACCCTCGATCTCTCCGAGAGCCGCGTCAGCCAGATGCACTCTTCCATCCTCGCTCGGCTCAAAGCCCAGATGCACCATCGCTCACGCGAGCTCGAGCCCGCGACCTGATCGCTGATCGCACATCTTCCGCAGACTTTTCACAAGGCCCGCCAAGCTCCGGCGGGCCTTGTGCGTTCTCCATACGATCCCCGCGTGCCCAGCCACACCGCGGCCATCGCGCTCGGATCCAACCTCGGCGATCGCGCCGCACACATCCAATCCGCGCTCAAGGCCATCGCCCGCCTGCCGCACACTGAACTCATCGTCGCGGCACCATCTCGCGAATATCCACCCTTGCCGCTGCCGAATCTCGATCCCGGCGGCCCATATCTCAACACCTGTGCACTCATCCGTACAGCCCTTGATCCCAGGCCACTGCTGGATCATCTCCACACCATCGAACGATCCCTCGGCCGAGTTCGTGCCCCGGCCCTGCGTTGGTCCCCACGCACCATCGATCTTGATCTCATCACCTATGCCGACCGCACCATGAGCGATCCGGAACTCACGCTTCCTCATCCATCCATGCACCTGCGTGCGTTCGTCCTCGAACCGCTTGCCGAGATCGCTCCCGATCTGCACATCCCCGGTCACGGCACGGTTCGTGACCTCCTCGCTCGCCTCCACGCCCAGGGGGCGCCATCATGACACCGATCGTGAAATGCCAGGCGCACGCCGCTCTCATCTCT
Source organism: Phycisphaerales bacterium (assembly GCA_019750095.1). GTDB lineage: Bacteria > Planctomycetota > Phycisphaerae > Phycisphaerales > UBA1924 > UBA4658. Next base: position 99,086 of record JAIEOW010000026.1, on the reverse strand, counting down.
ACGTTCCTCGCATCATCGATTTGCCAAGCCGCACCGGTCGATGACGCGCTCCGCGAGCTTCAAGCGTTCTACGCGGCACAATCGACCTGCGAGCGCATCCGGGTGGAATACCGCACGCCCGCCGCCGTTGCTGGTGCTGCGCCGCGCGTGTCGCGATCATCGATCATCGTCCGTGTCCATCCTGATACCCCCCCGGCACCTCAGCCCGGTGCGGCAGCACCTGAACCCGAATCACAATCAGGTGCACGAAGTGGGGGGCTCCGATCATTGGCTTTGGATCTGCCCCCACTGCGCATCCACGCTGAGGGCGACCAGCTCATCGTCGTGCACGAGCGCAATCCCGCGACGTTCTTCGAGTCCGCGCTCCAGCGCCCGCTGACCTCGCGCTCGCTGGGCGAAACGCTCCCACCTGTGCCGATGCCTCAGGCCGATCTTGCTTCTGCCGCACCAGATGCGACCATCGCCGCCTTCTGGCCCTATGCACGCAACATCCGCTGGACAGAACTGCAAATCGACCCGCGCCAGCCAAAGCGCCGCACGCTCCGCGGCGTCGGCGAAGCCCCGCCCACACGCGGCCCATCCACCGACACCATCTCCGCCAGCGCGGTCAACATCACGCTCGTCATGCAAGGCCCGCGTCTGCACACCCTCACGTTCGACAACCCAACACTCGGCACCCAGCTCGCACTCTCGTTCACAGCCATCCAGCCCTGCGACCCTGCACGCTTCGGCATCGATCTCTCCCGGCGCACACGCATTCCGCAGATCGACGAGCTCCAGCCCAAAGGCGGCACGCTCCGCGTCGGCGTCCGCGTTCCCGCGCTCCCGCTGACCGAGGCCGCCGGAAAGGGCTGGTCGATCGAGACGCTGCTCGATCCACCACCGGCCGCCGCGCTCGCCGGCGTCGGCCCTGCCGAGCACGTGGCGCTTGTGCTCATGCGCGTTCTTCCGGAAGGTGCCGAGTCCGAGCTGGTCAGATTCAGCCCCGAGACGCTCTCGCGACTTCTCGCCCAGTTGCGCACCGAGTCTTTTCGCCCGCCGCGCGATCCAGCACAAAGCACACCCGAACTCGACCCGGCGCCGCGCATCTCGCGATTTGCCTACGCACCGGTGCTGATCATGACGAATCCGACCCCCGATGAGGTGCTCCGTCGTTTGCGGTCCGCCGATGACTCATGGGTGGGCAAACCATCGGATTCTCGCGCGTCGACGGTGCTCTGGTCCACCGAACCACGCTCCACGATCGATCTCTTTGCCCCGGGCGCCGAGGTCGTGGTGATCATCCTGGACCCGGAACTGGTCCTGCGAGCGGTGATCGCGCCCGCAAAAGGCGACTCGGCCGAGATGGTCGCCGATCGCATCGCCGCAACGCTCTTCGAACTCGTGCCCTAGCGCGTCACGGGCCCCAGAAAGAAAGCGACCGGGAACGTGTCCCGGTCGCTTGTGATCGAACAAACTCGTGTCGAACCCGCCTTACGCCGTCTCTGCCCGCGGATGCGCCTGGTTGTACGCGTTCTGCACGCGCTGCGTTGTCAGGTGCGTGTAGATCTGCGTCGTGCTCAGCGACTGGTGGCCAAGCAGCTCCTGGACGCTGCGCAGATCCGCCCCGTTCTCGAGCAAGTGCGTCGCGAACGAGTGACGCAGCGTGTGGGGGCTGATGTCGGGATCCAGGCCGGCACTGATCAGATACTTGTCCAGCTTGCGGCGGACCGATCGGCTCGACAACCGCTTGCCATGCTTGTTCACAAACAGCGGCTTGGGCTTGCTCGAACCATCCTCCGCCCACCATGTCGAGCAGCGCGGATCGCTCTGCACGAGCGCCACATACCGCCGAACCGCGGCCAGAGCGTGCATGCCCAGCGGCACCAGTCGCTCCTTCTTGCCCTTGCCACGGACGCGCAGCGCTTCGCCGCCCTCGTCCAGGTCGTCAAAGTTCAGACCCACAAGCTCGCTCACGCGGATGCCGGTTGAGTACAGCGTCTCGAGCATCGCCCGATCGCGCAGCCCCAGCACGTCCTTGTCGCTCGGGGTCGCCAGCAGCTTCTCGATCTGCTCCACCGTGATCGCCTTCGGCAGTCTCTTGGCCTGCCGCGGCGTGCGGATCGCGGTCATGGGGTTCGTCTTGGTGTATCCGCGGCGGTGCGTCCACTTGTAGAACGACCGCAGCGTCGCGATCTTCCGCGCCATCGTCGCCGCCGAGTACTCCTTCTCGCCCAGATGAGCAAGAAACGCGCGGATCGACTCCGGATCCGCCTCGCAGATGAACTTCGTCACGCTCTGCGGCAGGATCACTCCCGCGCTCTCCGCGGCGGAAGTCGCCTTGTCCAGCGCAGCCTTCTCGGCGCCATCGTTCTCACCAACGTCGTGCTCGTCGGTCAGAAACTCGATGTACTGCCGAAGGTCCGCGCCGTAGCACCGAGCCGTGTAGTGGCTGAAGTGCCGCTCGTCCATCAGATAGCTGGTGAACCCGGCGATGATGGGAAGATTGCTCATTCCATTGCTCCTCAAGCTCGGCGTCCTTGCCGGGCGGTGATCCTGATCTGCGATTCCCTGCCCGGGGCAGGTCTGAGTAACACGTTCCATGAATACGTCGGTCCGATGCGCTCCCGGCTTTATCCGGTCCTCACTTCCCCTGCGGTCTTTCCACCCGAACAAGTCCCGGCAACAGCCGGCTCCGCAACTGGTGGCTCACCAGCGCGGCGTCAAACCAGTCAAACGGCACATCCTCGCGCCGCGCAAGCTCCGCCAATCGACGCAGCATGTCCTGTTCCCCGCCGCGCTCGCATGTGAACGTCCAGCGATGCGGCCCTTTGCTCAGCGTCACCGTGCCGCGCGTCGCGCAGGTCGTCACCACGCTCGCCTTGGCGGCCGGACCGCCGGACGCGTGCGTGTTCTCGCTCAGTCCTTTTTTGCCGTGTGTTTCACTGGCCATGATCCGCTTTCCGCGTCGCCCTGCTTTGGGGCCGACGCGCTCGAAGCGGTCGGCCTTATCTTGATTCGTCGCTCGCGGCTTCCATCACCGGCCGCGTGACTCGCAGGCGCTCCTGCTCGATCAGCCGCGACACGGCGACAAATGCCGAAAACTCCGTGTACAGGGGCATGCTCTTCAGCAACGATTTCCAACCGAGGGCTCCGCCCGGATCGTGGCGACCCGTGGCATAGCGCTGCAGCTCCATCTGCACCTCGTGATTCGCTCCATCCAGATGCTCGCTCACTGTCGCCACCGGCTTGGTGAGATACGCGCTGGCGAGTTTGCGATCAAACTCGGTGTAGCTCATCTGCAAACGCAGCGGGTCAAGCTGCGGGGCATCCACACCCGGGTTTTTGGCAAACAGCGCGAGCTTCAGCCCGAGCGTGGGGGGGTCATACGGGTTGTACGCCGTGATCGTTCCCACGATCAGCCCGTCCACGCCAAGGGTCTGGGCGAGTTGCCTGGCCTCCGCCGGCGTCGCGACACGCCGCATCCCGCGGGCCCGCATCGCCGCAAGAGTGCGGTTCAGCGGCAGGCACGCGATCCCGCGCACCTCGTCGATCTTTGCAATCAGCGCGTCCGACACCATCCCGGTGTCCACGAACGACGCGCCGGACTCATTGGCCAGCGGAACGACCGCCCACAAGACGTCCCCCTGCACCGTGTTGTACGGCGCAACCAGAACATCCGGCGGATCCAGCCGCTCGCGCGTGCCTCCGCACCCCTGGATCGAGAGACCCACGAGCGCAACGCACGCGCACCAAAGAACGCGAAAGAACATGCTCTGTACGGTTGTCATGGCGTCCTGCCCATCATCTCCCGTGCATCCTGCGCGGGCACTTTTTCCGAGTCAATCGACCCGCCGGCTGTTCGCTCGGCGAGCCGCAGGAGAGTCTTGTCTTACGGTTCGGACTTGCTCGTTTCGGCTTCCGCCGGAACCGTTGCATAGTCGTTCCCGCCCGCACCGTTGATCGGCTTGCGGCCCGTCGCCGCCTGAACCGCCTTGTCCGTCCCGATCGACCAGATGTTCGGCACGCCCGTGCGGTCCGACACAAAGTAGATCTTCCCGTCACGCGACCAGCTCGGCATCAGATTCATGAACGGCCCGGACGTCAGCGTCACACGCTGCGTCCCGTCGATCGCGCACATCCACAGATTGCTCTGCGGCAGCTTCATCTGCGTCCCATCGCCGCCGCGTGCAAGATCGTTCGGATTGCTGATCGTTGAGTACACGATCCGCTGTCCGTCGGGCGACCACGCGCCGTTGATCATCGCCTGGCCCGCCGCCGACACGATCTCCGTCGGGCTCGACGCATCGCCCGGGCGATAGTCGATCGTCCACAAGCTGAATGCCCGGTCTCCGCGCTCCCGCGAACGCTGGAACAGAATCCGGTCGCGCCCATCCGCACCCGTCTTGGGCGTCGGGCACCACTGCGGGAACATGCCATAACCCAGAAACTCGGCGCTCGTCCCCGCAGACACGCTCATCACCCACATCTCCCACCGCCCGCTCGTCTCGCCCAGTCGGCAGAAGGCGATGCTCTGCCCGTCGGGGGACCAGGATGGGTGCAGTTCGTGCGCCGGATCATTCGTCAGTTGCAGGGCCTGTCCGCCGCTGGAAGACATCACGAAAATGTCCCAGTTCCCCGCTCGATTCGACGCAAACGCGATCCGCCCGCCGTCCGGGCTCATCGAAGGCATCACGTCATTGCCGGGGTCCGCGGTCAGCTGCGTGACGGTTCGCCCGTTCACGGCCTTAATGTAGATATCCGACGTCGGGCGATGCTGCGTCGAGGCAAACACGATCGACTTGCCATCGCGCGACACGCACGGGTCAAAGTCCGCGCCCTCCGGCGCATACGTCACGTGGCTCAGGCCTTCGGTCGCTTCGTCTCCCGTCGCACGCGGCTGGGCCATCGCTGGCGAAGTCTGCAGCGCCAGCGTGTCCGGGCCCTTGCTTGCCTGATCATCCCAGATGTGCCGATCCGCCTCGGCGATCATGCTGATCCAGAACGGTTCCAGCTTGCCGTTGCGCGTCCGAACGCTCCCCGGCGCGCTCGGCAAGGGCACCGACGCGGGGTTTTGCGCGGTGACGCTCGAAGCCGCCTCGCCCTCGACTGGCGAAGTCGTGCCCGCCGTTTCCGGCGCAGGGCTCGTCGGCTCAGTCATCGCGGCCTGCCCGGCGTTCTTCGCCGGCGGCTTGAACGCCGACTTCCCGCCGGAGCCGCATCCCGTCGCCATGCCAGCGACAAGAACCAGACCAATCCCGCAGGCCACCGACGTGTTGTTGATCTTCCGTGTCACGGAGCTGCTCCTCGTGGGCGCGTGGATTCGGAACTCGCCCCGGGCATCCTGCCCAGCAAGCGTCCGCTCACGCGATCGGGACCACGAACCGAGCCGACCTCCGGTCATGCTCGCCTCGGATTGCTCCAAGGGCAGGGCCATTCCCCGTGACCACACGGCCGCGAGGCGTGACACCGACCGTGGTTTATCGGACCGCACCGCGGCCAATCTTCACCACTTCGGGTTCAACGAGGCCCTCAACCCTCCCATCGGCCCATCAAGATCGTCACATAACCCTCGCCCGAGATTTCACCCGCGGCCACCGATCCTTCACACCAGAATCCGCAGTTTTCTCCGACGTATGGATAGGAAAAACGACCCCGGACCATGCCCGAAGTCGTTGTGCATCAATGCGTTATGCGTTTCGATCAGCGTGCCTGCCACATCGTGACCGCCGGCGTATTCTCCGGTCGCACCCATCGCGACTCTCGGCCGGTCGAATCCCCAAGAGCCAGCCGATCCCGGTACGCCCGCAGATCATCCGACGAAAACGCGGACAAAAACTCCGCCGATGCACGCTCATTGATCGCCAGCACCTGCCGGATCATCAGCGCCTTTGCGGAGTCTGCCGCCAGAGCTTGGCTGTTGCTCAAAGACCCCCCGGAAGAGGCATCCGAGTCCGCAGCCGCCTGCTTGCCCTTCAGCCAGGTCAGATCGATCTTCACCGGCACTTTGGGAATCAGCAGGGCCAGGCGTGCACGGGTGGTGGATGGGGCAAGAGTGGGCATAGTCGTCCTTTGAAGTGGCTCAGGGGTCCGCTCGGACCGATATCGAAACTTGATCTCGGACCGCTCGATGCTGTAACCCAAACTGGACCTGCATCCTCGGCCCAAGGAGCCAACCATTCCCATGATGGCTGACACACCGAATCCGATCTTGATCCTGCCAGACGCCGAGGGGCCCATTCGCCCGCTGGGTGGGTCTGCCGAAGACGTGTCGGCATGGAATGCGCCGACACTCAGCGTGATCGCGCTCCCCGCAACCGGCGTGCCGAAGCCCATCGGCGTCCCAGCCGTGCTTTGGTCCGGCTCTGGCGCGCAGGTCGACACGACCACCGCGCTCGCCGCCGCCGAACTCTTCAACCCCGATCCGCGCACCTGGGGCAACGTCGGGTGGAACGCGCTCATGAACGCGCTCAGACGCGTTGAGCCACCGCCACCGGTCATCCGCTCGCACGCCCGCCACGTTGTCAGCGACATCCCCGGCATCCGAAAAATCATCGCTCCGCAGGGTGAACCCATCGCCGCACGCGTGCTGATCGACCCGGCGAGCATGCTCACGCCGCTCTTTGCCCGCTCGGCCATGGGCGTCGATCAGATCACCCGCATCTTCGAGTTCGTTCGCGACATCGTCGCCGGCGTGCCCGACTCTGCCCCCAAGATCTTCGGCGTGGTCGTCTCGGGCGTCGCGATCTCACCAAAGGACTACTGCAAGCCCTGCCCGCTCGATGAGGGCGTCATCCCGGGCGCCACCATCGCCTTCATCGCCAAAAAGACCCTGCCCCCGGGCATCAGCATCCTGATTCCCGAGCTGAAAGCCGCCGAGAGTGCGGCCATCCTCGCCCAGGCCTCCTAACCTTGGACCGCAGCCGGACTTCCGGCTCGCTCCGAGGAACGACCGTGAGCAGCACTTCTCAGAACCCCACGCAGGCGAATCTCGATCACCCCACCTTCAACGCCGTCAAGAGCGCGTTTCCGGGCAAGAAGTTCCGCGGCACCGAGTTCCGCGGCCAGTCCACGCTCATCATCGAGCCGCAGGATCTGCACGCCGTGCTGAAGTTCTTGCGCGATGATCCCCGCTGCAAGTACGAGTTCCTCTCCGATGTCTTCGGCGTCGACTATCTGAACTATCCCGGCAAGATGCCTGGTCGGTTCGCCGTCGCGTACAACCTCATCTGCTTCGACCGCGACGATCGCTTTTTCGTGAAGGTCTTTCTCAACCCTTCGCTTCCCACCGGCGGCATCGAAGAAGATCCGGCCCTGTACGTCGACTCCGCCTGCGACCTCTGGCCCGGAGCCGAGTGGCCCGAGCGCGAGGTCTTCGACATGTTCGGCATCCGCTTCCGCAACCACCCGGACCTCCGCCGCATTCTGACGTGGGAAGAGTTCCCGGGCCACCCGCTCCGCAAGGACTATCCCCTTCGCGGCCGGGGCGAACGCGAGCAATACGCCGTCATCGATCGCACCAGCGCGTAACCTCAATCAGAGGCCCGGGCGCAAGCCCGGGCACGTACGACGCAGATACTCCATCGGGCAAACCCCCACCCCACCCCCAGCGTGCATGGGCTCGCGCCCACGCCTCGGATGGACGCACTCACCGCGGTTTGGTCGGCTTGTACCCAGCAACCGCTCGCCGACGCTCCTCGACCGATGGGTGTTCCTTGAGCCCGGACAGCTTCCGCGCGCGAAAGAAGTTCGGCCAGTGCCAGGCAAGCCGCCCCTTGCCATGATTCCAGCGGCGCACCGGCAGAAACTCGATCACGTTCCAGAAGCCCCTGAGCGAGTTGTGCATGACTCCGTCCGCTGAGGGCTTCGAGGTCTGCTCGCGAACGCGCTGCAGCCGCGACTCATTCACGAGCAGGCCGTGCTGCTGGGCTTCCTTCAGCATCCACTCAAAGGCGATCATCGCAAGCTGAGACTCCTTCTCCTCGTGATATCCGCCGCCCACATCGGAGTGGACGCCTGGAAAACCGATCTCCACCACGTCTCGATTCTTGATCTCGTTCGGATCGGTTTCGAAACGGTTTGATGCAAAGAGCGACCGCCGTTCATCCAGTGCCACGGCGTGTCGAACCACCTTGACGATGTCGTTTGATCGCGTGTAGGGCACGGTCTTCATCGCCGTGATCATCCCGAACGCGCTCACCGTGTCCCAGACGCCCAGAAAATCCACCGCCGCATCGCGAGCAAAGTGCTTCCTGATACCGGAGCCGATTCGAAAACCCGACCCTTCACCCTTGCCGTCTTCGGTCAACGCTTGCCAGATGTAGCGAGCCAGATTCCGACTCTCAGGTCTCGGAATCCCGAACATCCTGATCGCCGAGGCGATCATGCGAGCCGTATATGCGCCACGGCTGAATCCAAACAGCATGATCCGATCCCCCGGCTGCCAGTTCAGAATCAGAAAGTCATAGGCGGCAAGAAAGTTGTCGCGCAGGCTCAGCCCAGTCGCCTGATCAAAGGCCTTGCGGATCAGCTTCCGATGCCATGAGAGCATCTGCGGATCGAGGATCGTGCCTACGCCCGTGTCATAAAAGACCATCTGCTTTGTCGCATCGTCACGCTCGGCGATCTTCGCCATGCGCAGCACGTTGGTCGGATGCCCGTCGAGGTCATTGCCCGTTCCGTCGCAACAGACCACAAGATTCCGGCCCATGCGATGCTCCTGTGTCAGGAGGCCGATGCCCCGCTCACCTCGGCGAAGTGATCGGCGCGGGTTCGGTGACTTCCACCCGGTCGCGGGTCAAATCCCACTTCAGCGCCTTGGCCACCATCGGCGTCGGCTTGCGATCGTCGTAGAGCGTGACCCGATTCCCGTCATTGCTCGTAGCAAGCGCGGTGCCCGCGAGTGCTTCATAGACCAGACGATCGCAGAGCAGCTTCTGCGTGCCGCTCTCGGCGAAAACCGCTCCGATCGCCTCGGCGCGCTGCAACTCCGCCGATCGCGCCTCGAGCCCCTCGCCGCGCAGGTTCAGCGTCGCGTCCATCTGTGTCGCGACGATGCGAGTGACCTGATTCGAGCCCAGCGGCAGGTGCACCAGTTCGGTGTCCTTGAGCATGCGGAGCAAGCCCGACGGGCGATCGAGCTTCATGCTCCCCGTCCACGTGAAGCGCGATGTGCCGCGCGAACCGGTGGCGGGTGACGCTGGAGCGGCGGTGGTCTTGCTTGCCTCGGTCGATCCGGCGTTCTTCTGATCACGCACGATCGCACGACCCGCACCCGGAATCTCGACCGTGCCCGCGACATCGTCGGCGATGATCCGTCCGCCATCGAGGAATACGACTTGTTCCAGCACGCGCTCGCCGATGCGCACGGGGCGATCGGCGTCGTCGGCGCTGGCGATCGTCTGGATCGGGCGTGCGTAGCGACGCATCTCGACGCTCGCGTTCGGAGCACCTTCGCGTTCGACCGACGCTCCGATCGCCTCGGCCTTCAGCAGCCGACGCTCACCCGCCGCCAGCCCGGAACTGGTCTGCCCGTTGGTGCTGCTCGTGGTGAGTACTTGCGCCGCCGCCACAGACTCTTCGCCCGCGGGCGTGAGCCAGAGATTCAGCCGCTCGGCCTTCAGCGTCTGCTCGCGCAGCGCGCTGGTCGCGGCGACGACCGTGTCACCCGCACACTCGACCGTGCCCCGCGTGTTGTTGAAGAGCATGCTCTTGGTCCACGTCGCCCGCACGCGCGTCTGTTCGTCGGGGTTGCCGGACTTGTCGGCCTGAAGGTGCTCCATCGAGCCCTCGCCAAAGGTCATCAGCGTCCCGGCGGCGTCATCGAGCGCCATCTGAGTGCCGACGATGGTCGAGCCGTCGCGTGCGAGCACCACTGGTTGGCCCGTCAGGTCGACGGTGCGCAGGAGCGGGCTCGCGCGCACGCGGTCGGCCCGAGCGCTCACCCCGTCGGCACGGTCAAAGGTCGTTTGACCGTCGCACAGCACGTCGGTGACGACCACGCCTTGAGCGCGATCACGGGTCATGATCGCTTCCATGGTGCGTGTGGTCATCGTCGCTTCGCGATTCGCCGCGCGGACCCCGCCGGTGGCGACAGCGCGGATCGGGTCGCTCTCATTCGGATCGATCTTGGAGGGTTCGAACTGCACGACGATCTCACGAGCCGCCACCATCGGATCGCGTGCCGGACCCTGGCGAGAGACTTCAATCGTTCGCGGACCGGCGATCGCCGTGGCATTGCCCACAACGCGCACGAGCTTGAGCGCGGATTCCTGCTCGCCCACACGCATAAAATCGGCTTTCAGATAGTCACCGGCGATCGTCGAAAGCTTGTCCTTGGCCAGCACCGAGCCGTTGAACTGTGCCCAGTCCATCGCGCCGGTCAGGCGGCCGTTTATGGCGCGGAACTGAAAGTCCATCTGGTCGTTCCACGTGATCTGGCGCAAGAGTGCGGCGGGATCGACCGAAAGCTCCGCTGGCGTGGGCGGCCCGACAAACTTGCTCGCGTCGCGCTGCTCGCGCAAGCTCAGCAGCGAGCCCGCCCCGATCGCCTGGCCAAGACCGGTGCCAAGATCGATCCGAACGCTCGGTGCGGTGATCTGTCCGGTTTCGGGCACCATCGCCAGCACGCGCGAGCCGGGCATCGCTGCGACATCACCTGCGGTGGATGAAGCCAGCAACGCCAGCATCCGCTTGCTCGCGGCATACTCGATCTGGGCGCAGGTGATGTCGGCTCTTGTCTGCGCATCGGTCACGCGCACCACATCACGCCCGCCCGCACGGTCGGCGTTGAATCGGGCGGCAAAGTGGTTGCCATCGCCGAGCTCCGGTCCCGCCTTTTCGATCGGGCGAAGCACCAGCGGGCCGGTCCATCGCATGACGATGTCTTCATCGCCTGCGGAGACAAACAGGTTCTTGCGCTTGCTGGCGGTCTCGGCGACCACCGTGGCCGCCGACGCGGGCGGAGCCGAGGCGAGGGTCGCGGGCTGCTCCGCCGCCGCTGGAGGCGTTGCGGCCTTGGGCTCGTCCTGTGATGCCGCGACTTCCGTGTTCTTCGGCCAGATGCCGAAGGCGTTTTCGGGAAGCTGATTGTCGATCAAACGCATGAACACGTCGAGCGTGTCGCTCGTCAGCACGCGTCCGGCCTGAGTCACCGAGAGTTCGCCGATGATGGTCGTCTGGTACAGGTCGATCTTGGGCTCGGGTGGCGTCGCGGGTGCCGCGGCGAGAGCCGTCGGGGGCTGAGCAGACGTTGATTGCTGCGGAGCCGGAGTCGTGGACTTGTCGAGGGCGGTCGTCGCGCCACTCGTGGCTGGTGCCGAGCTCGCCACCTTGGGCTCGGCGTTCTTCTTCGGCCGATCCACTTTGATATTCGGGTTGTAGCGGACAAACTTGCCCGTAGTCTGCAGCACCTCGATGCGCGAGCGCACCTGGTTCACGCCCAGGAGCAGCCCCTCGCCCTCCATGAGCAGGTTGCGAGCCGACACCGCGAACGGATCGCTGGTGCTCGCCCGCAAAAGCACCGCGTCAAAGTCGATCGACTCGGTCGCCAGCAGCATCGCCGGCTCGTCGCGCTCGGGATCGATGGGGATGTTCAGTCCTGAGGCGTTCTCTCGCGAGCTGAACACGCGCACGAGCACATTGCCATAAAAACGCCCGCTCTCGATGTCGGCCTGCCCGCCCAGCGCACCGGTGGTAGAACCGCCGCGTTTGATCTGGCCCGAGTCCGCACGCACATGCACGACCCGACCATCACGCAGATACATCCAGGCACGCGGCTGATCGACGCGGTAGTTTCCGGGGCTGACAGGATCAAGCTTGCCGTACGCCAGTTCAGCGGCAAGCCGACCGGGCTGTTTCTTGTCTTCGATCTGGATGCGCCCATCCGCGCTCGTACCGATGTCGCGTACGCCTTCGGTTGACGGGGCTTTGCCGATGTCCACGACATCGCCGGGAAGCGGGCCGGAACCTGCGGATTTACGATGACCCACGGCGACAAACAACGCCACGCCCGCGCCAATCAGGCCGAGCGCGACCGCGACGAGAAGACCCGTCGTTCGTGTAGACGAACCACGCCCAGCACTTCCCGCCGAGCCCCCGCCTTCGCCTAGCCCGCTGGTTTTCCGCGTGAACATGTTGCCAATGCTACGACGCGCGGGCTGATTTGTCGGCCTGAGTCGCAGCGTGAGGAACGAATCCTGATGAGGGCAAAAAACTCAGCCCAGACGACGCTCGCCGGGGTGACCCTCGGCAAAGTGGGCCAGCAGGAACTTGGCGACATAGTCGACGATGGACTGGCATTCGGGAATGTCAGGATTGGTCGTCGCGCCCATGGGCTCAAAGCGCATCCCGCTGAAGCGGATCACGGCGTCTTCGAGCGAGAGGCCATATTGCAGGGCCAGCGAGAACGCCCGGCAGAAGGCCTGGCACATCCCGCTCATGGTGGACCCTTCCTTGGCCATCTTGATGAAAATCTCGCCCGGTCGGCCGTCGGGGTGCAGCCCGATCGTCAAATACCCCTCGTGCCCGTTAATGCAGAACTTGTGCGTGATCGAGGAGCGGGTTTCGGGAAGGACTTGACGGTGTGCCACCATGCTCTGGACCAACCTCTCGCCGCTTCCTGCGGCCTAGGCCCGCGATCTCCGACGCGGGCGGTGCAACACGAAGGATCAATCAAACGACAGCAACCAACCAAATCCGATCGGGGCAAATGACACGAGCCGCCATGCGAGAAAGGCACGGACGAAACTCGAAGACCTCGGCTATCGGATCGCCCCCGAGGACGCCGCGAGAATATCGCGAGCACACGCTTCCTGCAAGTCGAATCTCACCGGATCTTCACAGACGACCAGTTGTCAACAATCGAAGATTCTCGATGAATCCGTCGTTTTTCCGGGCTCATCGCTTCTTGCGCGAGATCGCCGAGGGCATGACCAGACCGGCTTCCTTGAGAAGAGGTCGCCAGGCCTCGGCGATGGGGGCACCGATCTCGGAAAACCGGCCGCTCTCAGCTTTTTGGATGAGGGCGATCAGATCGCTTGCGGAGTATGGGTGTGTCAATCCCCCATGTGAGGGACCGGGTACGCGGGCCGACTTGCGAATCGTGTCGAAGGTCTTGGCAGAAATCTTGGCGGCCTCGATCAGCACGCCCTTGGTCCAGGTGGCACCAGGGTCTGCCTGCGGGCGCTCGAGGTCGTGTTCGGGGTCATATCCGCGTGCGCGCTGGCCTCGGCCCATAGATCGAAGGGTAGACCGTGGGGGTGGGGTGGGGGGGGTTAGCCCATGTCGCCGAGGCCCAGCCATTGGCCGTGGAGTTTCAGGAGGCGTTTGCGGAGCAGGTCTTCGCCATCGGCGTGCAGAGTTGGGGAGTCGTCGATCCACTTTTTGGCATCGCGGCGTGCGAGGGCGAGCAGTTCGCGGTCGCGCATGAGGTCGGCGACGCGGAAGGGAGGGGCACCGGCCTGGCGCATGCCGAAGACTTCGCCGGGGCCGCGGAGCTCGAGGTCTTTCTCGGCGATCTCAAAACCGTCGCCGGTGGCAGCCATGGCGGCGAGGCGGGCTTCGCCCTCGGGCGTGAGCGGTGGGGGGGAAGCGAGCAGGACGCAGAGGGACTGCTTGCCGCCTCGCCCAACGCGGCCGCGGAGCTGGTGGAGCTGGGCGAGCCCGAAGCGGTCGGCGTGCTCGATGATCATGACGGTGGCGTTGGAGACGTCGACGCCGACTTCGATGACGGTGGTGGCGATGAGTGCGTCGATCTTGGCGTCACGGAAGCGGTGCATGGTAGCTTCGCGGGTGGCGCGCTTGAGGCGGCCGTGAAGTGCGGCGATGCGGCAGCCGGCGAACTCGCCTTGTTCCAGGCGGGCGAGCACGGTGCGGAGATCGTTGAGATCGGTGTCGCGCGGCTGGTCGTCGTCGGTCGCGGATGCGCCGGTGTCGATGGCCGGTGTGACGACGTAGACCTGTTCGCCAGCGTCGATGCGCTTGCGGGCGTAGGTGTAGACCTCTGCCGAGCGTTCGGCGGGGACGACGCGGGTGATGATCGGCGTGCGGCCGGGGGGAAGTTCGTCGATGATCGAGACGTCGAGATCACCCAGCAGCGTGAGCGCGAGCGTGCGGGGGATGGGCGTCGCGGTCATGACGATGATGTGCGGGGCGGCGGGCTTGGCGTCGGGTGAGGCGGGGTCCTCGCCCTTGCTGCGGAGGGCGGCGCGTTGGTGTACGCCGAAGCGGTGTTGCTCGTCGATGACGGCGACGGCGAGGTTGGCAAAGCGGACACGATCGGTGAGCAGAGCGTGGGTGCCGATGAGGATGTCGATGGTTCCCGCAGCGAGTCGAGCGAGCACGGCGAGCTTGTCGGCCTCGGTCATCGCGCCGATGAGCAGCTCAACGCGCGTCTTGGACCCTTCGAGCATGCGTGAGATTGAGAGATAGTGCTGCTCGGCAAGCAGTTCGGTGGGGGCCATGATCGCGGCCTGGGCGTCGCAGGCGACGGCGGCGAGCATGGCGTAAAGAGCGACCACGGTTTTGCCGCTGCCCACATCGCCCTGAATCAAGCGGTTGGCGGGGCGATCGGCGCGGAGGTCTTTGGCGATCTCGCGCACCACGCGGTCTTGGGCACCGGTGAGCGGAAAGGGAAAACGGGCGCGGATGGAGGCATCGATCTCGGGCGTGACGAGCAGCTTTGGAGCGCGGACAGCGGAGCGAGTTTGCTGGCGACGCAGGAAGACGCCGAGTTGCAGCATGAGCAGTTCGTCGAAGGCAAGGCGGCGGCGGGCCTCTTTGGTTTCTTCCATGTTCGCCGGTGCGTGGGCCATGCGATAGGCCTCGCGCAGTTCGGGCAAGGAGCGCTTGGCGCGATACTCAGGGGAGAGATGGTCGTCGATCTGCGCCAGCGCGTCGGTCAGGATGAGGGCGACGGTCTGCTCGATCGCCGCCGAGGGGACCTGCTCGCTCGCGGAATACACCGGGCGGATGCGAGCTTCGGCGATGGTCTCGACGACGCCTGGGTCCTCGATGTCGGCCTTCCACCACTTGGGATTAGCCATCTGCAGGCCGGGGCCGCGCTGTCGGACGTCGCCTTGGACCCGGATGTGCAGCCCGGGGAAGAGCTTGCCTTGCAGGTACGTCGCGTTGAAGAAGACGAGATCGAGGCGACCGGTGTGGTCGGCGAGGACGGCTTCAAAGCGTGGGCGTTTGCCCGCGCGGACGATGCGGGTGGCGGTGATTTCGGCGCTGACGGTGCCGATGACGCCGGGCTTGAGCTCGCCGATGGGCGTGAGCGGTTCCAGCCGCTCGTAGCGCATGGGGAGATGGCGGATGAGATCAGCGACGGTGTGGATGCCCAGGCGAGCGAGGCCTTCGGCGCGATCGGTGCGGATGCCGCGCACGGTGGAGAGCGCGGCGGTGAGCGCGATCGGCGGGGGCTTGGGAGAGGGGTTGGCGTCGCCCGTGGGCATTGGCTCAACGATACCGGGTTTGGAAGTGGTGGCGGGTCCCGTCCCAAGAACGACGCATCGGTGCATCGTGAGCGTGGCCGATTGTGCGTCGTTCGCCCTCAGACGGGCGAGGAGCGCGAGTGGTGGAAGTGCTGACCGGTGGCTGGCTCGCGTTGCTCGCTGCGCCACCGGCAACCATCGTGCGCACTGCGTGCGGAAGACGGTGGTGCGGGTGTGTGTGGGTAGTGGCGAGAAAAAAGGTGCATGGGCTTGCGCCCATGCCTCGGATGGACTATGGCGGGCCGCCGGATTTCTTCTCGGCGTTGGCGGGATCGATCTCGCGGAGATAGGCCCAGGAGTAGATGCCGGTGTCGTGCCCATCGGAAAAGCGGATCCGCAGGGCGTAGTTGCCGACCATCTCGGCGCCCTCGGCCACGAGATTCTGCGATGTGGCACGTGCGGCCGATGCGGGCAGGATCGCGAGGGGGTTGGACTTCTGCTCTTCGCGCAACTGGCGAGCGTCGGCGGAGGGGGACATTTTGCGGAGATAGGCGATGGAGAAATAGGAGGTTGTGCCGTCGTCCCACTCGACGGTGAGGCCGCGGTCTTTCTTCAGGTCGAGGTTGCGGGGTGTTGGGGGCATGTGTAGCGATGATTGAGACTTGTCTGACGAAAGGATCGCCGAGCAAAGAACAGCGTGAGAAAGGCCGCTGGGGACCAGCGGCCCACCCGCTAGCGCAGAGCTCCGAGCTTGCCCTCGATCGCGGCGATCTCGTCGTTGATCTTGGCGAGTTGGGCCTTGGATTCTTCGACGAGCTTGGGTGGGGCTTTGTCGACGTAGCCGGGGTTGTTGAGGCGGCCGCTGATCGCGCCGGCGTTCTTGCGGAGTTGCTCGAGCTGCTTGGTGAGCCGATCTTTCTCGGCTCCGGCGTCGATGGCGTCGGCGAGATTGGAGAGGTGCAGTTCTTCGCCGATGGCTCGGAACGCCACGGCGGGGCTGCCGTGAGTGGGGGGGGTGGCCACGATCGCCTCGATTCCGGCAAGCGTCTCGATCAGCCCGCGCGAGGTCGAGAGCGAAGCGGCGATCGCCGGCGAGACATGCAGCGTCACACGCCGCTTCGGCGGAACCTGGTGCTCGCTGCGCACGTTGCGGACGGTGTTCACAAGTTCACGCACGCGCTCGAACTCGCGCTCGGCGGCCTCATCGATGAGCGATGCGTCGAGCTTGGGCCAGGCGGCGGTGCAGAGAATGTCGCCGCGGATGCTGGAGAGTGTGACGCCGGCCACTGAGCCGGTCGGCAGCTTGGCAAGCTGCTCAAAGATGGCTTCGGTGACGAACGGGATCACGGGGTGCAGCAGCCGAAGGATGACATCGAGTGCGGCACGCAGCACGGCACGCTGCTCGGGGCTGGCATCCACCGTGGGCTTGATCGCTTCGAGATACCAATCGCAGAAATCCCACCAGAGCAGCTGATAGAGCGTCTGCACATAGTCGGCAAACTCGTAGTTCTTGAGGCAGGATTCGCACGCGGCGGTGGCGCGGGCGAGGCGCGAGAGCATCCAGCGATCGACGAGCGTGCGATTGGCCGGAATGCTGGAGCCGATGTTGACAGGTTCTTTGGAGAGCCGTGCGATGGCGACGCCGGTGGAGGCGTTCCAGAGTTTGTTGCAGAAGGAGCGCCCGGCGTCGAACTTTTCGCTGGTGTTCTTGCCGGACTTCGGGTCGGGCTTGACGGGCATGCGCACGTCTTGGGTGTTGGTCGTCATCTGCGCGAGGGTGAAGCGCATGGCGTCGGCGCCGTGAGAGTCGATGATGTCGAGCGGATCGACGCCGTTGCCGGCGGACTTGCTCATGCGCTTGCCGTCGCCGTCTTGGACGACGGCGTGGATGAAGACGTCGCGGAAGGGGACGGGGCCGTTGCCTTGGGTGGTCCGCTCGTCCCGAGCGGATCGGTCTTGTGTGGTCGGGTTGTCCAGAGAAGAGACGCTGGGGACCAGCGTCCCACCCGAGAGCAGATAACGATTCATCATCACCATGCGGCTGACCCACAGCGTGATGATCTCGCGTGCCGTGGAGAGGACGCTGGTGGGGTTGAACGCTTCGAGGAGGCCTTTGGTTTGTGGGGATTGAGCGGGGTCGGGCCAGCCGAGGGTGGAGAGGGGCCAGAGGGCGGAGCTGAACCAGGTGTCGAGGACGTCATCATCTTGCCAAATGCCCAGTAGCCTGCTGTCGCATGCGTAGGTGGAGTTGCCAGTTCCCTTGCCAAACCTGATCAGGAAGTCCGCGGATTGCTGTGTCTTGCAACACGCAATCATGAACTTTCCAGCGGACACACCCGGAAAAGACACTGTGGCAGGAAATCTACCGGCATGGATACGCTCGTCGATCCAAATGTCTTGCGCAGTTCCGTTGAGTTCAGACTCGCGTCGAAGTTCGGTAAGAATGTGACGTTGATTCTGCTGTACTAAATTCTCAATCTGAGTCGGGTTGCCAGCTTCGATTCGGCCCGACTCAGAAATTTGGATGTAGAAACACGGAATCCGATGCCCCCACCAAAGCTGCCGCGAAATGCACCAGTCTCGAATCCCGTCGTGCCACTGCTCGTACATCTTGGCGTAGCGAGATGGGTAGAAGCGCAGCGAGCCATCGCCTGCGGAATCCGCCTTGGTGCCTTGATCCCCTGATGCCTTGATGCCTGTCCTCTGCTCGTCCACCAGCGCCCGGTTCGCCGAGCCGGCCAGGCGATCATCGGTCACCTTCACGAACCACTGATCGCTCAGGTACGGCTCGATGATCGCCTTGCTGCGATCAGAGTGTTTGACGCTGTGGCGGTAGGGTTTCTGGCCTTCGAAGAGGTGGACGCCCGCGGGGCCGCCGGCGGAGCCGCCGCCGCCGCTGGAATCGCCGACGTTCCGCGACTTGAACTCGGCGATCACGAGCTTGCGGGCCTCTTCGCGGGTCTTGCCGAGGAAGACGTGGGCCGAGCGGGTCTCGGCGGGGTCGCTCCAGCCGTGCTTGTCGCTGATGGACCCGTCCGGAGCCATCACGTTGATCATCGGCAGCTTGTGCTTGACGCCGAGGTCGTAGTCGTTGGGGTCGTGCGCCGGCGTGACCTTGAGGAAGCCGGTGGCGAACTGGGCCTTCGGATCACTCTTGGCGGCCTCTTGGTCATCCCACATCGCGGCGGGGAGGACGACATAGTCGTCTTCGATGATCGGGATGACGCGCCCGACGATGGGGAGCTCGACGAAGACGCAGCGGAGGGCCTTGGCGCGCGGGTCCTTCGGATTCAGCGCGACGGCGGTGTCGCCGAGATAGGTCTCGGGACGCGTGGTGGCGACGGTGACCCAGGCCTGCTGCTCGCCGGGGTGTTGATCGGCGCCGGGATAGCCGCGGCTGGCGAGTTCGTTCCAGGTGACGGGCTGGACCTGGGTACCGCCTTGGGTACCGCCACTCTCCGAGTGGCGTTTTTCAGACCCCACGCGGAGCGTGGGGGTACCCAGTGGGCCCTGCATGGCATGTACCAGCGGATACCGCAAGTAGTAGAAGAACGAGTCAACGTCTTCGTCATAGCACTCGTCGTCGGCGACGGCGGTCTGCAGCACCGGGTCCCAGTTCACGATGCGCTTGCCACGGTAGATCAAGCCGTCTTTGAAGAGGCGGAAGAACGCTTCGCGCACGGCCCGTGCGCAGATGTCGTCCATCGTGAAGCGCTGGCGCGTGAAATCGCACGAGCAGCCCATGGCCTTGAGCTGGTTGGTGATGCGTTTCTCGTACTCGTCTTTCCACTCCTGAACGAGCGCGACGAACTGTTCGCGGGTGTAGTCCTTGCGCTTCTTGCCTTGCTCCTTGAGCAAGCGGCGCTCGACCACGGCTTGGGTGGCGATTCCGGCGTGGTCGGTGCCGGGCATCCAGAGCGCTTCAAAGCCCATCATGCGGTGGGCGCGGGTCAGGATGTCTTGCAGGGTGTTGTTGAGCGCGTGGCCGAGGTGGAGTGCGCCCGTGACATTGGGCGGCGGGATCAGGATGCAGTAAGGACGGGCTTCGCCAGAGAGCACACGCTCGGGGTGCGCGGTGAATGCGCCGGCGGCGTCCCACTTTGCCAGCATGCGAGGTTCGACATTGGCGGGCTGATAGGCCTTTGATGCCGGGGCCGTCGCGGGGTCGCCGGTGGTGGGCTTGGGGTTCGGTCCGCCTGAAGTTCCGTTGGAAGTCGCAGCCATGGTCGAGTGGATCCGTTGGGTGAAGGGCACCATGACTGTAGGAATCTCGCCCCGGTGCGCCGTGGATTTCGGCGGCAATCCGGCTGCGGTGTGGGGGCGAATCACCCGATATCGTTTGGACTATGGACCCGTCAACGCATGGACCAAGCTCTCGCCGTGGCTCGCTGATCCTGATCGGCGTGCTTTCCGGTGTGCTGCTGGTGGGCGGCGGATTTGTTGTTCGCACGCTTTTGACGGCGAAGACGCCAAACACTCCGGCGGCGGCGGCACGCGACACGGTGACAGTGATTGAGACGGGGCTGGCCTCGGCGGCGGAGTATCAGCGGAGCGGAAAGTTTGCCGAGGCATCGACGATCTTGAGCAAACTGGCCGAGCAGGCGCCGACGGATCGGGCTGTGCGACTGGCGTATGCGCAGGCGCTGCTGGGGCAGAAGCGGTATGAGGAAGCGCTCCCGCAGTTTGATGCGGCGATTGCGCTCAGCAGCTCGGCGGCAAACTCGACGACCGCAACCACGCCGCAGACGCGCGACCCGGTGCTGGCGCAGTTGCACTTTGAGGCGGGCACTTGCGCGAATGCGGCGGGGCAGATCGACAAGGCCAGGGAGCACTATCAGACGGCGCAGGCGCTGGATCCGAGCGAACCGCGATATCCGGTGTTTTTGGCGATGATCCAGATTCGTGCGGGTGATGATGTTGCGGCGATGGCGTCGCTGGTGCGATCGATCAAGCTGAATCCCGATCTCGCCGAGGCCTGGGGCACGATGGCGGAGCTTGAGCTCAAGAGCAATCGGCTTGCGCTTGCGCAGCAGCACTTGGAAAAGGCGCTCAAGCTGCAGCCGGAGGTCTCTCGGTGGCGGATCGTGGAGGCGAGGATTTTGAATCGTCAGGGTGATCCGGAGCGGGCGGCGACGATCTTGCAGGCGCTCCCGCCGGGTGAACTGGCGGCCAAGCCGATCATGGGGCTGCTCGCCGAGAGCTTTGGCATGATGAAGAAGCCCGGCGACGCCGCGATGATGTATGAGCGGGCATACGCGCAGACGCCCAACGAACCGGAGTTGGCGTATCTCGCGGCGACCTGGTATCAGCGTGCCGGGCACCCGGCCAAGGCCCGTGCGCATGCGATGACGGCGAGCACGCTGGGATACGCCCCGGCGAAGGAACTGCTGGCGGGGCTGGATGCGAATCCCTGATCGGCGATCGACTTGGGCTATGGACCGGTTGTGGTGGTGCCCTGCTGGCTGGCCTGCTGCGAGCTCTTGATCGCGATCGTGACGGCGACCGCGACCACCACCAGCATGCCCAGAGCACTGGCGATGACCAAGCCGATGACAACGCTCGATGCGCCGCGGCGTTTGCGTGGCACTGGGGCTCGGTTTGAATAAGTGTCGTCGTCGTCGCGACGCGGCGTAGACGCTAAGCCCATGCCGCGTTCGTACTCGACTTGCACGCTACGTTCGGGCGCGCGTTCGAAGGCGGTCGAGCCAAGAGCATCCCCGCGCGACCGTGTGTCTTCGATCATGGCAGAACTGTGAACGCCACCTGCGGCACGGGCGATCTCTTGTGTTCCGGCTTGGCCGGGCAGCGGGCGGGCCTCGGCGAGGCCCAGATACTGGCGGTCGTCTTCGACCTCAAAGCTCACGCCGCAGCTCGGGCACGTGCGTTCGTCGGACGCGACGACGCTCTTGCACGCGTGGCATGCGCCGAGCAGTTGGGCGATGCCGGGAACGTTCTTTGCCGCCATCCAGAACTGCCTGGTGCTTGGGCCGCGCAGGACGGTCTCGGGTCCGACCCTGCCCCGTCCGGCAAGCATTTTGAGCGTCGCGTACGAGCATCCGGGGCGAAAGGGGTTGGCCTCGTCGCGCAGGTACCACGGGCCCATGGCGTTCTGCGACGCCTGACGCGAGAGCGGTTCGAAGAGCCCGCGGCAGCGTTCGCACTCGACTTTGTGGGTCGCCGAGTGCCCGCAGTATGGGCAGATGCTGTTCCCGGGCTCGCTCATGCGTTTCAGCATAGTGCCCGTGGGCCGAGCGGTTGCACCGACCACTCTCGGGCGGCCAACCATTGGGCATGCAGAGCGTGTCCACTATCGTTATCGCCGGGCTGTCGGTCGTGATCGCGATGTCCTCGACTGCGAGCACGGCACACGAAGCCACCCAGCCAAAAGACGAGAAGCCCCGCGTGGTTGCGCTCGTGGGTGAGCGGGCGCTGACGTGGAGCGATCTTGGACCCGAGCTTGCCGAGGCCGCGGGTGCGCAGGTGCTGGAAGAGCACGCGCTGAAACTGATCCTGGAAGAGACCTGCCGGAAGCGTGGCGTGTCGATTTCGGCGGAGGCGATCAAGGCCGAGCGACGGTTGCTTGCAGAGTTGCTGTCGGCATCGGCGGATGTCGCCCCCGACGACGCGGAGCGGCTGATCGCCAGCGTCCGGGCCAGCCGAGGGCTGGGAGAGAAGCGGTTCGCGTCGCTTCTTGAGCGTAACGCCGCGCTGCGTGCGATTGTCCGAAAAGACGCCCCCGTCGTGATCACCGAAGAAGACATCGAGACGGCCTATGCACTGAAGTTCGGGGAGCGCTTCAGAGCACGACTCATTCTCGTGCCGACGCTCGCACAAGCGCAGCAAGCCATGGCGCGTCTGAACGCTGGTGAGAGCTTTGCCGACGTCGCCGCCCAGGTTTCGATCGATCCATCATCATCGCGCGGCGGAACACTCGATCCGTTCAGCCCGAGCGATGCGCGATATCCCGTCGCGGTGCGTCGAGCGCTTGGCGCACTGAAAGATGGGGCGAACAGCCCGCCGATCGCGGTCACCTGGGGCGAGTCGACGACCCCCGCCAGCGGATTCGCGATCGTTCGGCGTGAGGGCACCACGCTTCCTGCGGGCACGGTACCGACCAAAGAAGACGCGAAGCCAGCCCTTGAGCGCGAGATCCGCACGGTGCGCGAGCGTGCACAGATGGACAAGCTCGCACGCGAGCTGCTGCGCGGCTCGGGAATCTCCGCAATGGACCCATCTTTGAACTGGTCCTGGACGCGGAGAACGGCTCAGGAGTGATTAATCGGAGTCGTTCTTTCGGGATGTTCCGAAGCGTCGCCGAGATTACGACAGTGGATTCACGCAATTGATGACCGTTTTGGTCGATTTGGACTGCCGTGGATGATTTTGTGGCTGGGGTTGGCCGACCAAAGCGGCTGCTGTGATCAAAGCGTGATCTCAGCCCGGAGGCATCCCCATGATCGGCAAGGGCTCGTCGCTGTCGTTGTCTACCAAGGTGATCGGTGTTGGCGCCATTGTGCTGCTGACGGTGGTCGCTGTGAACTATGTGGTCTTTCTCCGCGGGTATCGTGAGGATGCTCAGGAGGCGATGATGGACAAGGCCGCGGCGTTCACCGCGGTGGCCGACGAGGCCAAGAACCACGCGTCGCGCCTGATGGCGGCGGATGCGGTGGACAAGGACACGCTGATCCGCGAGGCGGTGGAGCAGGTCTCCAAGGGCAAGAGCTACAAGGACACTCGCTTCTTCCAGACGATTCCGGTTGTGGTGGGCTGGACGACGGCCCAGGACGCCGCGAAGAAGGAACAAATCGAGTTCAAGGTGACGGCGTTCGACGCTCGCAACAAGGCGAACGAGCCGCCGACCGGATCATTCCGCGAGAAGCTGCTCCGCGATCTGGAGGCGCAGGTCAAGGCGGGTGGCGAGGCGCACATGGGTCGCATCGACAGCGCCACCAACACTCTGCACTACATGCGAGCGATTCGGCTGGATGACTCCTGCATGATGTGCCACGGCGACCCAGCCAAGTTGAGCGTGAAGGACGAGCATGGCAACCCGACGGGCAAGGACGCCCTGGGCTTTAAGATGGAAAACTGGGCCGTCGGCGGCACGCACGGTGCGTATGAAGTACAGATGCCGTTGGCAACGATGGACTCGAGTGTTGCAGGGTTCTTCACCCACGGGCTCCTCTTTACTGTTCCCTTGCTGATTGTTGCCGGCGTTTTCTTCACCTTGTGGCTCCGTCGCTCTCTGGGCAGGCCCATCGCGTTCGTGGTTGAGACGGTTCAGAAAGTCGCCGACGGCGACCTCACCCAGCGTTTGAACATCCAGCGCGGCGACGAGATCGGCAAACTCGGCACGAGTTTCGACAAACTCATGGACACTCTGCATGGAATCATCCGTGAGGTCTCTGGGTCATCCAATGATGTGGCCGCCGCAAGTACCCAGATTGCCGCAAGTGCTGAGGAGATGTCGGCAAGCGTCACCGAAGTCGCCCGCGAGGCGGCCAAGGCCGCTGATGCCGCCGCCGAATCCGGCAAGATCGCGGGCGAGGGCGGCGAGGTGGTGCTGGAAACGGTGAACGGGATGAAGGCGATTGATACCGCCGTGACCGAATCGGCCCAGAGCGTGCAGGAACTCGGAGCACGCGGGCAGCAGATCGGCGACGTGATCAAGGTGATCAACGACATCGCGGATCAGACGAATCTGCTCGCCCTGAATGCGGCGATCGAAGCGGCCCGGGCTGGCGAACACGGGCGCGGTTTCGCGGTCGTCGCCGACGAGGTCCGCAAGCTCGCCGAGCGGACGACCAAGGCAACGGAAGAGATCGCGGGCTCGATCACGAGCATCCAGCAGGAGACCGCGTCGGCAGTGGAGAAGATGAACCACGGCACCAAGCAGGTCCGCGTGGGCGTGGAACGTGCCGGCGTGGCCGGCGAGAGTCTGGAGCGCATCGTCTCTGGTGCGAAGGAAGTCGCGGGGATGATCCAGTCGATCTCCGCCGCCGCGGAAGAAGCGGGCGCGGGCGCGGGGCAGTCGGCCTCGGCGGCGACCGAACTGTCGGCAAAGGCCGAGCAACTTCGCACGATGGTGCTCCGATTCAAGGTAGACAACGGGCCGGTGACGCTGACCCCGGGCATGGCGACCAAACCCAAGAGCAAGCGAAAGCCGACGCACGCGACGCACGACTGATTCGGTTCGGACAACCGGCCGCACATGAACCACCGCCCACGGCGTCGAACCCGTGGGCGGTGGTTTTTTCATGAGTGGTGGACACCGGAGAGCCCTGGGTTTGGTGGCACTTTCCAGGTCGCGGCCACGGCTTGGGCACCGGTCGCTATCATCGCCACCGCCAACGAAAGGGCCCAAGTGCTGCGCACGCCGCTTCATCAGTTCCACCTTGAACACCAAGCCACCATGGTCGACTTTGCTGGGTGGGAGATGCCCATTGCCTACAAGGGCCCCGGAGGCGGCATCCTCGCGGAGCACGCGGCGACCCGCACCAGCGGTGGGCTGTTTGACGTCTCGCACATGGGCCGGGTGAAGATCACCGGTCGTCACGCCCGGCGTCTGCTGGAGCGGGTGTGCTCGCGTCGGATCAGCGACATGCAGCCCGGGCAGTGCCGATACTCGCTCGCGTGCAACGAGCAGGGCGGCGTGCACGACGACATCATCGTGTATCGCATCGATGACGACGACTTTCTGATCGTGGTGAACGCTTCGAACCGCATCAAGATGCTCGGGCACTTTGAGAAGGTGCGTGCCGCGAGCGATCTGACATGCAAGATCGATGATCAGACGACCTCGACGGCGATGGTCGCGCTGCAGGGGCCCAAGGTCATGGACCTGGTGTCCAAGGTCAGCCGCGAGATTCCGACGCTGAAGCGGTATCGCTTCGCGATCAAGAACCTGGTCGTGATGAAGCTGATCGTCAGCCGAACGGGTTACACCGGAGAGGACGGCGTCGAGGTGATTCTTCCCAATGCGGCGGTGGGCATGGGGCTGAAGCTGCTGCTGAAGGACGCGGGGATGGAGCAGGAGAACGGCCTGATGAAGCCCTGCGGGCTGGGGGCTCGCGACACGCTTCGGCTTGAAGCCGGCATGCCGCTGTATGGGCATGAGCTGGGTGAAGAGATCAACGCGCTCTCGTGCGGAGTGGACTTTGCCATCGCGCTCGAGAAACACACCATGGAGCGTGGCGAGCCCTTTGTCGGGCAGGATGCGCTGCTCCGCACGCGCGATGCCGGCGGCCCGCCGCGTCGGCTGGTGGGGTTCAGTCTGGAAGGCAAGCGCACCGCTCGTCAGGGCATGAAGGTGCTCGCGGGCGGGAAGGAGGTCGGACTCGTCTCCAGCGCGTGCCTGAGCCCCACGCTGGGCTTCCCGATCGGTATGGCGTTTGTGGACAAGGACGTTGCCGTCGATGGGGCGGCGATCCAGATCGACACGGGCAAGGACTCGCTCCTTGAAGGTGCGACGCGCAAGCTGCCTTTCTACAGCCCGACACGCGGCACGTAACTGCGCTTCGGGTCCGCAAGGCACTGGCGGCGGCGGTACGATTCGGACATGGGTCTTTTCGACTTTTTCCGGCGTGTGTTTCGCCGCGCTCAACAAGGGGCGGGGGGAGCAGAAAGTGCAGGGGGCTTGAGGGGGGCGAGGGAGGGGCCAAAGGGGAAGTCGCTGGATGCGAAGGCGTCCGGCGCTGCGGGGAAGTCGGGTGACGAGTCTAAAGTCGTCGAGGAGCCGCCGGAGTGGGCTCCATACTTCCAGACCGCGGAGCGCTATGAGCGATTCGATGGGTTGATCCGCGAGTATTTCCGCAGACGAAACCGGCGAGCATTGATCGTTGACGGCATGCTGAAAGTGGCCAAGGCGCCCAATGCGCGCGTTGAGGATCAAGACGACTTCGAGGGTGAGTTTGGTCTTGGAAACCTGTCGCAGGTCTGCGCTCAGGCGCCGATCGAGCAGTGGGGGGAGATCATCGCACGCCACTTTGATGGCGTGATGCGGATCTCCAGCGCGAACAAAGACGCGCCGGCCCCCCGGCTGGACGAGGTGCGCGAGAAGCTGTGCATTCGACTGTGGGACATGACGACCGAGCTTGTCCGAGCGCACGCCGTGTGGCGTGAGCAGATTCCCGGATTGGCGTCGGTGATCTGCGTGGATGAACCGGAGTCGATCCGCACGCTGAGAGCGGAGGACGCCGAGGGATGGGGGCTCGAAAGCGATGAGTTGTTCCGCATCGCACTGGAGAACCTCCAGGACCTTGCGCCGGTGGAGACTGCGAGCCATGATCTTCCCGACGGCATGAAGCTGCACGAGATCTTCGGTGACTCGTTCTTCAGCGCGACGTGGATCCTGCGTGACGATGTGTTTGATCGAGTTGCCGGCAAGCTCGGGGTGTTCTTCGCCGTGCCAACGCGTCATCGCATTCTTGCGATGCCGTTTGACAATCCGGAGTCGCTGAAGACCCTGAGCAATCTGATGCTAATCGCGACGGGCATGGAGCGCGACGGCCCGGGATCGATCTCGCCACGGGTCTACTGGCGGCACGAGGGCCGGACGCTTGAGATCGAATATTCGATCAGCGAGAGCACGCTGAACGTCCGCCCGCCGGAATCGCTGGTGAGAATGCTCGAGGAGCTCGGCGGCGCGTGAGCCGCTGACACGCCGCGCTATCGGCGCGGCGCGTCCTGCGGCTTGGGCTGCTGGGCCTTGACCACGGCCGGCTCGGCGATCGCCGTACGCGGGTGGCCGGTGACGAGGATGAACCGTGCCCACAGCAGAAGCCCGAAGGCGAGCATGACGCACGCGAACATGCTCGGGCGGAGCGCCCGATGACGCTTGCGAACAGATGGTGCCGGGTTGCTGGTGGGCATGAGAGAACACTACCGCGTTACGTGCTGCCCGCAACGTCCGAGTGGTTATCTGATGTCAGGGAACGGTCACCGGTGCGTCCTGGGCAACCGTGACACGTCCGGTAAACGCTTCAACGGAGATCGTCCAGCTTGAACCCGAACCGGCGAGGGTGATGGTCCCGCCGGGGCTGGGCGTGTTGCTGTCGGGCGCACTGACAGGGCCGCCGAGGGCGTCGAAGATGAGAGAGCTTGAGCCGTTGCCGAAGTTGACGCTGGTGATGCGGGTCTCCCCGTATCTGGCCTCGTCCTGGGTAAAGTCCGCGCCCATGCGGCCAAAGGGCCGAGTCGGGTCGTGGATCGTGTTCGCGACGACATCGAGCGTCGAGCCCGGAACCTGGATCACGCGGTAGCTGTTGGTGTTGACATCAAACACCACCGCACGACGTTCCTGGAACGCCGCGGCGTCGGCCTGGGCAAAGGTGATGTCGGAGACGATCGTCCGGAGCGCGGCCTGCACACGCAGGATGTGTGTGTCGCCGAGCGCCGGGATCACCATCGCGCCGGCGATGCCCATGATCACCACCAGAACCAGCACTTCGATGAGCGTGTAGCCACTTCTGGTGCGCGGCACGCGTCGGTTGAGCGGGTTCATCATCGGGTGGCTCCTAAAACACATCGGGTTGTGCAGAACAGGCACGGATCAGCGAACGGCCGTTACTTGCCGCTGACGGGGTCTTTCATGATCACCGGAGGCATCTCGGTGACCTTCACCTTGATCCCCGCGGCGAGAGTGGACTCAATCCGTGTGAGCCGATCGCTGAGCTGCTGGAGCAGAACGGTCTGCTGCCTGCGCTGCTCGCCGGCGTTCAGGGCTTCGCCCGGCGGGAGGAGCTTGCCATCCTGCTGCGCCAGTGCTGGCGTGGCGCGGATCATCTCGCTCACGAACGCGCCCGCGACCACTCCGGCAACGACCAGCACGGCGGGGGCAAACTTCCTGAAAGGCTTCGAGCTCATGACGACGCTCCATGATCGACAAACAAGGTGGACAGATCGGACACGTGCAGATGGGCTGGCGCATCCGCCGAGCCGCTTGGAAACCTATCGACCGAAATCAGGCCGTGCTTTGCTTGAATGGGATGCACGGCCCGAGGGTTATCGAGGCAGAGGGTTGTCCTCGCCGTCATAGCCGCCAGCCCAGACCTGACCGGTCGTCGGATCGAAGATCCAGCCATAGTCGGTCTGATAGGCGACGTCGGGAGCGGTGCCGAGAACCACGCGACGACCATTGGCGCCGCCGACCCAGGAGTTGATGGGGGGCGTGAGGAGATACTCGCGGTTGGTGTTCACGATCTCGCCCCAGGTGCCGTCGCCATCTTCCACCGCTGGAAAGCGCTGGTTGTTGCGGGCCTGGAAGACGCCGATGTGGCGGCGGAGCTTCTGGAGTTCGGTCCGGGTGGCGGTCTGCTGCGACTCGCCGGTGACGGTGCCGAACTGGAACACGGCGATCGCGGCAAGGATGCCGAGGATCACCACGACGATCAGGATTTCGATCAGCGTGAATGCTGGACGGAAACGGGCACGCATGCTGGACGTCCTCTGGGAGTTCTCTCACCAACAGTGACGAAGGCCTCTCGGAACAAAGCGGGCGACTCCGTTTCCGGAGTCGCCCAATCTCAGGTCAGGTCATGTCTCTCTCTCAGATCGCCTTACGGACGGGCGGTCAGGTGGGGCGGGTTGGTAGACCCGAACCAGGTGTCAGAGAACTCGGAGTAGCCGACCGCGATGAACTCGCCGGTGGTGTTGTTGTAGAGCCAACCCGCAGCGCCAGCGGCCTGGGGATCGGTGCTGGCGGCTTCGGTGCGGAGCGCATCACCAGTGTTGGCGGTCAGAACGACCGTCGAGGTGTTGTTGCGGGGGTTGCTGGCGGCAGCGCGGAGGTACTGCTCCTGCTGACGGCCGAAGCTGTTGGTCGTGGCGGTCAGATCGCTGAACGCCGCATTGTCGACGCCGTCGATGACGGGGTTCCGCCCGCCGTTGCGGACGCGGAAGAGCTCGATCTGGTTCCGCAGCGACTGCATCTGCGTCACCACGTTGCCGCGCTGAGCGTCCTGGCTGGCGTTGGTAAACTGCGGGATGACGATCGCGGCGAGAATGCCGAGGATCACGACAACGATCAGAATCTCGACCAGGGTGAATGCCTTACGAACTCGGTTACGCATACAGGAGTCTCCTTGCTACACATCACGACTTGCGATCCCGGCGTACACACTTCGCCGGGGCGTGTGTTGATCCGGTCCGACCCGACACCGGGCCAGCTTCACGTTCAGCATCGAATACTCACGCACGCGAGTTCATCTCTGCATACTCGGATGCGAGCGAGCAGGGTGGGCTGTAACGTTTTCGCCGCGCTACTCGGCGTAGACCGCGAGTGTTTCGCCGGTTATGGGCGAGTTTGAAACTGAAACGTCCATGAATCGGTCTCCCCGTACCTGGGGGCTCTCCCTCCAGTAAATGGCGGAGATGCGCGGAGAACCGGCTTGGACGATTTGAACGATTGAAATCTCTCATCTGACACCAAAGTCAGGTCGCATCCGGCCCGACAACAACCACGGACCCTGAGTTGTTAGCAAATCGGTGGGCGTTCGAACCGGACCTTGAGGTCCGGTCCCGCGGCTTGCGACTTCGCAGGGGGTTTGTGGAGGTCGCACTATGGGATCGCTGCTGAAGAATGGAGTCAGGTTCGGACTGTGTGTCGCGTTAGGCATGCTGGGACTGTTGTCGGCCAGTGCCGACCTGCGAGCTGACGCGCCGCCGACCGATCTCAACGTGGTTCAGCAGCCCCCTGTGGCGACCGCCGCGGACAGTCCGGTTGCGGCGTCGACCGGTGCTTTCAATGAGCCGACGCTGGTTCCGGTGAAGCGTCCGGAGTTTGGCTTGAAGGCGGCTCGACCGACGGCGACCGAGCCGCTCGCCTTCGAGTCACCCGTGAAGAACACCTCGGTCGTGGGCTTTGGCGCTGCCACGGGCGTCGCGCTGCTTATCACGATTCTCGTCTGCTTTGCGCTCTCCAAAATGGCGGACTCTACCGGGGCGACGCGACGGGCCGTCACTGTGGGGTTGAAGCTGGCGATGGCGTTTGGCACACTGACCACGCTCATGCTGGGCATGGCGACCATGTCGGCCAAGACGACCCGAGACGTGGCATCGATCGGTTCGGAACTGACCAATCTGATTGTCAAGGAGCGTTTGCTAGTCGAACTCAAGAGTGAAGTGAGCGCGATACGGATCACGGCCAACCGGTTCATCGTCCGCCCAACGGACGAGAATCTGGCGAAGCTCACCGAAGGTATGGCAAAGTTCGCCACGGCTTCGAATCAGATCAAGACCATGACGGATGACCAGCAAGTTCTGGCAATCGCTTCTGCGGTCGCGGACGATGTGGCGCAGTACGACGTCGCCTTTACGAAGGTCGTCGGCGAGATCGACACACGTGAGGCAATCGTGGAATCTCAGCTCAATGTCGTCGCCGCGCGGGTCGCCAATCTTCTGGATGCCGCCGCCAAGCAGGCCAGCAAGAGTGGCGATGCGCAGCTCCTGCTGCAGATCACCGGTGCGCTCAAAGAGTTCCAGACGGCTCGGCTGAACGCGATGAAGTTCCTCGCCACCGAGGAGGAAAAGCACGTTGCCAGCGCAAGCCAGGCCATGCAGAACGCCCAGCGCGAGCTGGAGAAGCTGTCGAACGCGGCCAAGTCCAGCGCGTTGAAGACGCAGTTTGCCGAGTGCGCCGCCGCTGCCGGCTATTACGCCGATCGCGTCAACGCACTTCTGGTGAGCACCAAAGAGCGGGACAAGGCGATCGAGCAAGGGATGAATCGGATTGGTCCGGCGGTTGCCGCCAAGGCCAAGGAGTTGGAAAGTCTGATCGCTGGTCGTGCCTCGGGTCTGCGCGAGAAGTCGGCCGCGGCGTCGCTGCGGGCGGATATCCAATCGGCGCTGCTCGCGGCGTTCGCCGTGGGCGTGGCCGTGACCGTCGGATTCATGCTCGTTCGCAACATCTCCGGTTCGATCCGCAAGGTGCTTGGCGTGCTCCAGGCCGTGGCGAACAACGACCTCATGCAGCAGCCGATCAACTCGACGTCCAAGGATGAGCTTGGCGAACTCGCCCGCGCCACCGACAAGATGGCCGCGAGTCTGCGCGATGTGATCACCGAGGTTTCGATCTCGACGACCGAAGTCTCCAGCGCGGCGACCGAGATCGCTGCGAGCGCCGAAGAAATGTCCGCCTCGGTGGGCGAGGTCGCCCGCCAGTGCGCCCAGGCCGCCGAGAGCGCTGGCTCCGCCGGCAAGATGGCCTCCGAGGGCGGCGAAGTCGTCCGCCAGACCGTGACCGGCATGCAGGAGATCGACTCCGCGGTGCAGGCCTCGGCCCAGTCCGTCGCCACGCTCGGCGAGCGCGGCCAGCAGATCGGGCAGGTCATCAAGGTCATCAACGACATCGCGGATCAGACGAATCTCCTCGCGCTCAACGCCGCGATCGAAGCGGCCCGGGCCGGCGAACACGGCCGCGGTTTCGCGGTCGTCGCCGACGAGGTCCGCAAGCTCGCCGAGCGCACCACCAAGGCGACCGAAGAGGTCGCGTCGAGCATCAAGTCGATCCAGGAAGAGACGCGTCAGGCGGTCGACCGCATGGGCAAGGGCACCGAGCAGGTCAAGCAAGGCGTGCAGCTCGCCGAGCAGTGTGGCGAGAACCTCAATCAGATCGTCGAGGGCTCGACCGGCGTGGCCGGGATGATCCAGTCGATCTCTTCCGCGGCCGAGGAAGCCGGTGCGGGCGCGACCCAGTCGGCGTCGGCCGCCGTGCAGCTCTCGGCGAAGGCCGAGCAGCTCATGGCGATGGTCGGGCGTTTCAAGCTCGATACCGGCAGCTACATGAAGAACGCCGTCGGCGGCACCGGCAAGGGCAAGAAGAAGGCCGCGGCTCACCACAACTAAGCACGCGACAACATCCACGAATCCCAGCGCACCCCGGCCCACTCGGCCGGGGTGCGTTCGTTACGGGGTCGCACGCCAACGCGCAAGCCAACCGGGATCCGGCAGGAACGTGTAGTCTCGCGTGGTCTGAGCGGCATCGCCCACGGTCGAGTTCCATGTCGGGACCGACAGTTGCGATCCGACGTGAAAGTCTGCAAAGAGCAGATTCGCCCGCGTAACGCGTCGGTCATACCAGAAGTGTTCGCGTCCGCGACCGTTGTCCCCGGGCCCGCCGTCGTAGTTGTAGATCGGATGCGACCCGAGCACCCAGGTCTTGGTCGGGGTGACGATCAGCGGCATCTTGCCCCCGTCATTGGGGACGAGTGTGGCGATCTCGGGTTCGGTGGGCGTCGCCTTGAGCGCGTGATCGTTCAGGGTGTAGCTGGTGCCGAGCAGGTCATACATGCTCTTGGTGGGGCCCATGCCGGGAATCACGCCGCCGGAGTCGGCGGGCGACCGGAACGCTTCGACCTCCGCGACCTCACTGGATGAGTCGGGCTCGGGCGTGCCATCGATGACGTATCGATTCAATGGCCGACGCTCGGCTCCGTACTGATTGATCCCAAACGCGGGGAGCGAGCCCTTCTTCCCGCCAAACAGCGTGCCGATGACGACGTTGTTGCCGAACACATCGACCTTGACCTGCGGCAGCGTGTTGTCGTATTCGTTGAGATAAAGCGCGAGTGCGACGCCGAGTTGTTGCAGTCTTGAGGAGCACACAATCGCGCGAGCCTGATTCCGTGCCCCGCCGAGCGCGGGCAACAGAATGCCCACGAGCAGCGCGATGACCGCGATGACGACGAGCAACTCGATGAGCGTGAAGCCAAGCCGAGAGCGAGAACGAATCATGGAACCCTCCCCGAGACGATCGAGTCCAGCAGACCCTTGGCGGAGCTGTCGATCAATCGGAACACCGTGTCAAAGCCCTCATCCCCATCGTGATAGGGATCGGGAACTTCGTAGCCGTGTGAGCGTGCAAGATCGTCGACGTCAGGTCCGACGAACGCCAGGCACAGGGCCATCTTCGTGATCGGGCATCCCAAGCGAATCAGATCGCGCTCGTTGGCACGATCCATCGGGACGATCAGGTCAAAGTTGGCAAAGTCTGTGCTGGGGTTCACCTGTCGTCCGCGACTGTTCAGGCTCACGCCGTGCTTACGGGCCACCGCGATCGAGCGTGGATCGGGTGCACTGCCGATGTGCCACGAACCAGTGCCACACGAAGCGATCCGGAGATCATCGGCAAGGTCCATCGCCACGGCCCGATGCTCGAGCACGCCTTGCGCCAGGGGCGATCGGCAGATGTTGCCAAGACACACGAACAGAACACTCCGGACATGACGCACATCCGGAGTCGGCGGTCTGGCCGATCCGCGTGTCAGGTCAGGTCGATTGTTCCGGGATGCACTCATGATCGAGGATACTCATGCAACCGAGGCGGCCGAGAGCGGCACGCGGGTCACTTCGGACCACAGCCCCGAGAGCACCATGGCAAAGCCGCCTCGCGCGCGCTCTGCCTCGATCCAGCTCCGCGCCGCGTGGGCCTGGGCAACGCGTGTGGACTCATCACGGAGCAGTTGCTCGATGGGCATGGCCAGCCCACCGGAACCCGTGCGCAGGCCGCTGGGCATGAGCACGGGCATCGGCTGGATTCCATGGAGTTGGGGAACTCCGCCGGCGGACCCTGCGACGAGCACACCGTGGGCGAGCGCAAGCGCCACGCTCGTCGGCCCGCACGATGGCAGGCCGCTGTGCTCATCGTCGGTGTCAACCACGCACACGTCGCTCGCGGCGATGAGCTCCGCAATCGAGATGGTTGCTGAGATCATGTCCCATCGGCGCGCGTTCAGGCGGTTGAAGCGCGTTGCCCGGCGTGCTTGTCGTGCTCCGCGACGGACCAGCGCCACCGTGTTCGTTCCGAGCACATGATTCAAACCCAGGGCGAAGCAGACCCGCCGCGCGTCGCCCGAGCCCGGTGGATCGGCGAGCAAACTGACCACGGTCTGACCGGGTTCGATGCCCAAGGCCCGACGAACGCTCTCACGCGATGCCAATGGCGCAGAGGGCAAAGCAACTGGCGGCGGGATCATGCGAACACGAGCGAGTGCGGCGGACGCATCGCGATCTTCGGAACACGCCCGCGCCAGGGTGGCGCGGCCGCGGATGTCCATGGTGCACAGTGTCGCGCCGGAGAGCGCGGCGGCAGCGTCTCCAAGATCATCGCCCGGAACTCCTGTAAAGATACCGATGCGTGACCGATGCGGTGCAGCACGGGCCGCGAGCGAGAGTGCGCTGAGCGACCAGCACTGCAGCACGTCGATCTTGCGACGCCGCGGGCCGGAGTGCGCCGAAATGACCGATCGCACGCGTGCCGACGTCAGCCACACCGAGGAACACTTCGGCACGCGATCCCGAGTATCGATGCCGAGCGCGCGGGCCCGGCGCTCGTCCTCGGCGTTGCCGATGATCAGCACGCGCTGTGTGCACCCGGAAACCCCGTCGATGGCCGCGGCGCAGCAGATCAGCCCCTCGTCGCCGGAGTCTGCCGGATCGACGAGATGCAAGATCGAAGGCGATCGGTCAGAAACGCCCGGAGCGGTCACGTGCCGATCTTCCGATCCGCCTCGCGAGGACGGCTCTTGTAGAACATCTCCGCCACGCGAAGCCCGATGCGCTCGGCCAGTTCGTTCTGGGCGCGAATGCGGTCGGCCTCGCTCTTGGGCGGTTCGCTGGAACGCGGCTTCATCTCAACCGTGATGGTGTGGCCCTCGTCCTTGTCCGCACCCGGGAAGATCCGCTGGTCGTTCTCGACATCGATCACTTTCACCCGCACGGTCGCCGTCGGGGCGAATCGCACCTGGTTTTCCAGAAGCATGAACGAATCCACGGTGACCCAGATGACCTGTTGCGCGCCCACGGCCCGACCGAGCGCCGTTACGCTGCGCGGGCGCGTGAACCGATCGGCCGACAGGATGCCCTGCACCGATTCGGACGCAATCACCTCGCCATCGACCGCCTTGTTGGCCAGCAGGTTCTTCTCCGCGGTCTCCGAGAGCTTCATCCGAGCCGTGCGGCTGGGCAGGCGGCTGTTGCGATCATCAACAATCACCACCGTGGCCTTCTTTGGCGGCAGCTCATACACCGCCGGCTGGCGATCATCGCTTGTGAACACCAGCACGGGTCCGACGATGTTGCAGGATCCGAGCGCAAGGCATCCCGCGAGCAGGCTGGCGGTCGCGATCGCTCGCGTTGCGAATTTGGTTCGAGCCGTTTGGAACACGTTCAACTCCCGTAGGAAGCTCGGCGGCGACGCTGGATCAACCGTCAGTACTTGATGATGTTCGGCTCTTCGTGCTCGTAGAACATCCACGCAGAGCGCTCGATGAAACGCCGAGCCAACTCGCGGAAGACCGCGTCGCGCGGCACCTGCTGCTCGCTCATGCCCGACTGATCCGGAAATGCGACCCGCACCGGCTCGGTGAATGCGAACACGCTCGGTGTCGCGCTGTCGCCCTCGATCACGTTGACCGTGCCCGATGCGACGCCCGCGTACAAGTAGGGGTTGCCCGGCTCGGTCAACGCGAAGTTCTGAATGTCAACATACACCAGCCGCTCAACATCCAGGTCTTTGGCAAGCTGATCCAGCGGCCGAGCGACCCATCCGGGCTTCACAGACTGAAACCGCAGCACCTCGCCCGCGGGGAGCATGCCCGCGGCGTCGGCGTTCTCGGCGATGCGACGCGTCATCTCCGTGGTCACCAGTGTCACGAGCGCGGGAAAGTCGGCCTGCACCGCACGGTCGGCCGACACGATCACGCCGAAGCTCTTGCCGACAAGCCCGGTGTACTTGGGCTTCACGACCTTGCTGCCAGCGCGTTCGGCACTGGCCGCCATGCCGCCGATGAGCTGGCCAAAGGCGCATCCCCCAAGGGTCAGCGTCGTGCCCAAGAGCGCGACCATGATCGCACGCCGTCCCCACGGTTGGTCTGCGAAGGCCGCGCGATGTCTGATTGGACGATGCATGGTGAACAAACAGTACGGCCCGCCCCGGCACCGGGTTGCCTGAACCCGCTCCCAACGCCCTTCAAAGTGCCCCGCGGACCACCAGAACCTTGTACGCCCAGGCCATCAGAAACAGCGCCAGAGCGACCCAGAGCACCCGGGGGCGCAGCCAGGACTCGACGATGCGACCCAGCTTTGAGCCGAAAACCGCCACGTGCAACGCGCCCCAGAAGAACGCGCTGGTCAACAGCGCCAGACCCGCGCCAAACGGCTGCGCGAGCAGGGCACGGACCGGCTGTGCGTTCGCGGCGGCAGCAAAGGAAGTGGTCATGCCGCACGTCGGACAGGGATACCCCGCCGCCTGCATCCATCCGCATGCAGGCAGGCCCAGTTGCGTGTGCGTCCCCACGCCCGCCTCGGCGGGTCTGAGCAGGCTCGCGGTGATCAGCACGGCAAGCGCGACCGCAGCCAGGATTCCAGCGGAAATGCGCTCTCCAACGCCGGCGCGCAGGCGAAGCGGGTTCCCACCCGTTTCGAAACGTGAGGCCGTGATTGGCGCGTGTTGAGGATTCGCAGACGGGTTCACGGCTGGAGGATATCCGGGGCCGGAACGATGCTCGTCACGCGGTTGCTACGCCGAGAGCCTGTCGGCCCAGGCGCCGATGTGACGACGGTCGGTGATGAACACGCTCTGGCCCGCAGCCATGAGCTTTTCCTGATTGCGCGACTTCTGGCGGAGCTGCTGCTCGGTGCGGTAGATGTCTCTTGCATGCTCGACGCTGTCAAAGACATTCGGCATGAGCAGCACCCGAAGCCCCATCTTCAGCCCGCTGCTCATCGCCTTCGGCGTGGAGGGCGAGATGTGATCGATCACCTCGGCATCGGTCAGCGTCGGAGCAAGTCGATCAAAGGACTGGATCAGGGCGTTCAGCCGGGGCTCCAGCAGCCCACCCCGCGCGGTCACGAGGAAGCGATCGTCGCCAAGATGGGCGATGAAGACGTCGGAATGCCCGCGCACGACGTGGGAGTTCAGTTCGTCCGAAAGCGACCGGATCAGCCGATCGCCCATCTCATAGCCGAACACACCGTTGTAGTCCGCAAAGCGCCGGATATCGATGAAGGCGCAGTCGGAGTGATACTTCGAACTGAGACGCAATGCGGCATCCTTGCCGCGAGCGATCATCTCATCCAGATGCCGATCCGCACCGACCCTCGCCGGCAGCCCGGTGATCGCCGCACGCGCACCGTTGCTCGGGCGCGTCTCGGCCGCCGCGGCCCGAAGCAGATCACGCATCGGCACCACGCCCACGATCTCCGATCCGTTGGCGATGATCAGCGGCTGGCTGAGGTCATGATCCTCGCGGGTGCACACGAGCTGCAACGCATCCTGCACCGTCGAATCGGGCGTGAGGGCACAGACCGCCGGCCGCGTCACCGCCATGATCGAGGACATCGCGTTTGGCCCAAAGCTCGCGTTGATCACCGACTCCCGATCCGCCCATCCGATTAGTCGGCGTCCTTCGGTCACGACAATTCCGGCGTGCTCGGGGTGGTTCGCAAGCATCGCGGCGAGCTCCGCGACCTGGTGCCGCGTCCCGTCGACGCTCATCACCGTGCGCGTCAGGCGGATCATCGGCATCTCACGCGGTTCGGGCGGCACGGCCGCCTCGACGCACGCCCATCGCTCGCGAATATCCGAAGAGTTCATCGGGTCCAGCGTCGTTGCCCGGTCTCCCGGCTTGGCGAGGTAGAAGCCCTGCCCGAATCGAACGCCCAGACCGATCAGCGTTGCCAGTTCTTCCCCGTGCTCGATCCCCTCCGCGACCACGCTCACCCCGCTCATCCGAGCGAAGTGGATGAAGAACCGCACCAGATTCTGCTTAAAAGGGTCCTTGTCGATTCCGGAGACCAGTCCGCGATCAAGCTTCACCCACTGCGGGCGAAGCTGCATCATGCGGTTCAGCCCGCTCGTGCCCGCACCAGCGTCGTCGACCGCGATGCTGTAGCCGAGTTCCTTCGCAAGATTCGCGTGCTTCAGCAGGCGGTCGCCGAACTGCGTCTCGGCCCGCTCGGTGATCTCCAGAACGATGCGTTCGGTGGAAAGGCCAGCCTTCGCAGCCAGCGTCTCAATGACGCCGGCGAATCGCTCATCACCGAAGACCTCGGGTGAAGTGTTCAGGAACAGCCGCACGTCGCGGGGCCAGTTGCTCGCCGCTTCCATCGCGCACTCGCGGGCCAACTGCTCGAGTTCCCACAGTTGGCCACACTGGCCTGCGGTCTCGAACAACTCCTCAGCACCCTTGAAACCCATCTCCGGCGCCGGGCGGCACAAGGCCTCATACGCGATCACCAGTCCGTCATTGAGGTCCACGATCGGCTGAAAAAAGGCGTGCACTGCCCGGGCGTCGATCAACGCCTTCAGCAGCACGGACTTGTTCGGCGACTCGATCATTCGTGGACGGTCGACAGGTATTGCACAGGCAATCCTGACTATCGACCCCACTGGGAACCAACTTCCTAAGAAGTCGGATGACCGCGCCACGAATAACCCGTGAGGACGTGCAGATTCGCTGTTCACCCTGACGCCGCACCCGGGTTCTCGAGCCATTCGCGCGCCGAGCTTCGTTCAGTCACACCGATTCGGCGATAACCAATCGGGACGTGCGATCAGTCGAACTTGAACACACCCTTGCGGACGCCATAGACGTACGCGATCACCGTCGTGAACACGAAGAAGAGGATGCGTGCCAGCCAGATCAGCGACTCGTTGGTCCCTTGGGCCAGATTCGGAAACGTCACCGCCCAGGGGTACAGAAAGATGATCTCGATGTCGAACACCAGAAAGACCATCGCGATCAGATAGAACCGCACGTTGAACCGCTTGCGGGCCGTGCCCACGGCGTTCATGCCGCTCTCGTACGCCGCACTCTTGGTTGGACCGTCGCGTCGAGGCCCGATCACCAGCGAGCCAAAGACATTGATGATCCCGAACGTGATCGCCATGGTGATCAGGATCATCACCGGGACATACGACGACAGGTCCGACGCCGCCAGACTGGCGACGAAGGCGGGCTCAGAGTGGATCGCAAGGGGCATGGCCATGGGCGGGCGATGTTAGCCGGTTTTGCCCCCGACGTCCCGCCCGCAGAGGAATTTCGGGTTTCTGCCAACTTGGCAGGTGATGGCCTTCTCGGACGACCAATGACAGCAGCAGGGCGGGTTCGGCGGACGTTTGCGGGCGATCGTCGTTGGCACGGAGGTTGCCCTGTGTCCAGCACCCCAATTGGGGAGATTCCCTCTTTTCGCGATTCATTCGGAGATCGTCCCACATGGCCGTCAAGGAACTCACGTTCGATGTCGAGGCACGTCAGGCCCTTCTTGCGGGCGTTGAAAAGCTCTCTCGGGCCGTCAAGAGCACGCTCGGCCCCCGCGGCCGGAACGCCATTTTGGACAAGTCCTGGGGCGGCCCGACCGTCACCAAGGACGGCGTGAGCGTCGCGGAAGAGATCGAGCTCCGCGACAAGGCCCAGAACATGGGCGCGCGTCTGGTCAAGGAAGCCGCCAGCAAGTCCTCCGACGACGCGGGCGACGGCACCACCACCGCAACCGTGCTCGCCGAGGCGCTGTTCCGAGAGGGTCTGAAGTACGTCGCATCCGGCGTTGACGCCAACCAGCTCGTGCGCGGCATGAAGAAGGCCGTCGATGTCGCGGGGGATGAGATCCGCAAGCTCGCCAAGCCCGTGGATCGCTCGCCCAAGAGCGGCGACATTCAGAACATCGCCACCATCAGCGCTAACAACGATCCGATCATCGGCAAGACCCTCGCCGAGGCGTTTGCCAAGGTCGGCGCCGACGGCGTGATCACGATCGAAGAGGGCAAGACTCAGGAGACGACGGTCGACGTGGTTGAAGGCATGCAGTTTGACCGCGGGTTCCTCTCGCCGAACTTCGTGACCAATCCCGACGACATGAACTGCACGTTCGACAAGGCCCTGATTCTCATTCACGAAGACAAGATCGAGAGCGTCAGCAAGCTGGTCCCGCTGCTCGAGAAGGTGATGCAGGCCAAGAAGCCGCTGATCATCATCGCGGAGGATGTGTCGGGAGAGGCGTTGTCGACGCTGGTGATCAACAAGCTCCGCGGGACCCTGCAGGTCTGCGCCGTCAAGGCTCCGGGCTATGGGGATCGTCGCAAGGCCATGCTGGAAGACATCGCGATCCTGACCGGTGCGACGCCGATCATGAAGGACACCGGCACCGAACTGGACACCGTTGAGCTGGCGCATCTGGGCATCGCCAAGAAGATCGAGATCGACGCGGACAACACAACGATCATCGAAGGTGCTGGCGAAACCAAGGCGATCCAGGCCCGCATCGCTCAGATTCGCGCCGAGATCGACACGACGACCAGCGACTATGACCGTGAGAAGCTCCAGGAGCGTCTGGCGAAGCTCGCGGGTGGCGTGGCCCAGATCAACGTCGGGGCGGCATCGGAGGCCGAACTGAAGGAGAAGAAGGCCCGCTACGAGGACGCGCTGCATGCCGTCCGCGCCGCGGTGGGCGACGGAATCGTCCCCGGCGGCGGCGTGAGCTTCATCCGCGCCCGTCGCGCGCTGCTGAATCTCAAGGAGTTCAAGAGCGTCTATGGCGCGCCCGGCAAGGGCGACGACAAGACCGCCGACGACGTCGGGCACTACAAGTACGACTTCGCCGCCGGCATCGACGTGGTGGCCCGGGC
This sequence comes from Phycisphaerales bacterium, assembly GCA_019750095.1. Taxonomy (GTDB): domain Bacteria; phylum Planctomycetota; class Phycisphaerae; order Phycisphaerales; family UBA1924; genus UBA4658. The sequence continues at coordinate 58,052 of JAIEOW010000026.1, read as the reverse complement.
GCTGACCGTGCCTCTGCAGACCATCGCCGACAACGCGGGCGAGAAGGGCACCGTGGTGGTGGCCAAGGTGGACGAAGGCGGCGAGAAGTCCCCGAGCTTTGGCTTCAACGCCCTGACCCTTGAGTATGGCGACATGGTGAAGCAGGGTGTGCTCACCCCGGCCAAGGTCGAGCTCTGCGCCCTGCAGAATGCCTGCTCGGTCGCGACGATCCTGCTCGCCGCAGACTGCATCATCACGGAGAAGCCCAAGGACAAGGACGACCATGACCACGATCACGGCCACGGACATGGTGGCGGCGGTGGCATGGGCGGCATGCCGGGCATGGGTGGGATGGGTGGCATGGGCGGGATGGGGTTCTAAGGCCGAGCGAAAGCGAGCTCTCCATGAAGTTCCGAATTCTCATCGAGCAAGACGAAGACGGCGTGTTCGTCGCAAACTGCCCAACGCTTCCGGGATGCTGGAGCCAGGGTGGTACACGCGACGAGGCACTCGCCAACATTCAAGATGCGATGAGAGGTTACTTGGAGAGTCTTGCCAAAAGCGGCGATCCGATCCCTCTGCCCATCACCGAGGAAGTTGTTGACATCCCGTTTGGAAAGGCGATCTGATGGGCTCGCGCTTGCCGGTCATCTCGGGCGCCGATGCGGTTCGCGCGTTTGGGAAGATCGGCTACGCGGTTCATCATCATACGGGAAGTCACGTGATCATTCGAAGAAGCGAACCCCCGCACCGACACTTGTCCGTCCCGAATCACAAAGAGCTAGCTAGAGGCCTGCTTCGAGGGCTCATCCGAGACGCCGGCCTCACCTTAGAACAGTTCATCGCACTTCTCGACTAGCACCAGGAGCTTTGCAATGGCCATCAAACCCATGGACGACCGCGTCCTCGTCAAGCCCATCGAGTCCGAGTCCAAGACCGCCTCCGGCATCTTCCTGCCCGAATCCGCCAAGGAAAAGCCCGTCAAGGGTGAAGTCCTGGCGACGGGCCCGGGCAAGCGCCTGGACAACGGCGGGCGCGCCCAGATGTCGGTCCGCAAGGGCGACACTGTGGTCTATGGCAAGTATGCCGGGACCGAGGTTGAGCTCAAGGGCGACAAGTTCCTGATCCTGCGTGAGAGCGAACTGCTCGGCGTTCTCGACTAACGCGGATTCCGATCTCTGTGCAAGGGTTCGGAGCACTGCCGAGCCCTTGTGCTTTTTCGATTCGAACCAATCATGGCTGCCGCACTGCGCCAACTTCTGAAGAGCACCGTGGGCGTGTTTGCCCCGGCTTCGACGCGCGCAGACGCGGCGGTGAGCATCGACGCGCGGCCATGGCGATGCTGCGACGTGCCCGACGGCGACGCGTTCAGCATCCGCGACGGCGAGCGCCGCCATAGATTCTTTTTCATCACCGGCTGCTACAAGTCCGGCACGCACTGGGTTGAGAACATTCTGAACCAGCACCCGGATGTGATCGTGAAGGGCGAGTTTCACCTCGAAGCTCTCCGCCGCGGCGTGGATGAACTGGTGGATACACGCTGGTATCTCACGGCTCGTCCGCGATTGCGTGGCGTGATCGACGACTCGTATCACGCGTTTGTCCGGCGCGTGATGTTTGCCGAGACACGTGACAAACCGACGGCAACATGGATCGGCGATCGCACGCCGCGGCTGCTGCAAGAACTGCTGCCCGGCGCGCCGATCGTGAACATTCGACGCGATGGTCGAGACGTGATGGTGAGCTGGAACTTTCAGCACTTGCGCACCAAGAACATCGACCTGTTAATGCCCGAGATGCGAGCGTCGGCCGAGCGATTCAATCCGAGGTTTCAGCAGGATCCCGCGGCGTTCGCCGAGCCGGGCTCTGGGTACCTGGGCGACGAGCGTTGGTTCCGCACGCACGCCAAGACCTGGGCCGACATGGTGCACCGCGAACTCGACGAGGCGCCGCGCCTGCGCGAGTGTGGCACGCCGGTGCTCCAACTTGTGTATGAACGGATGCACGAGGACATCGCGGCAGCGCGTGCGTCGCTCTACGCGTTTCTTGGGCTTGATCCCGCCGCCGCGGCTCCGCTCAGCCGAGAGACCCGGACGCTTCCGGGATTTGATGAACCCGCGCCGTCGAAGTTCTATCGCAAAGGCGAAGTAGGGGAGTGGCGCTCGATGTTCACCCCCCAGCAGTGCGCGTGGTTTCAGGAAGTCGCGGGCGACGCGCTTTTACGCGCAGAGTATGAGCAGAACGCCTCATGGGCATCGCCCCAGATCGGGGCGGCATCATGAACACCGGCATCAAGCGCATCGTTCGATCGGCGATTCGCGTGGTGTCTCCGGGCGCCGCTGCGGAAGCTCCGGCGCGACGCTCGCCGCGTCACACCGAGCAGCCGGTGCTCGGACATCGTGCCGGTATCGATCGGCGCGAGTATGGCAATCCGGCGTTCGAAGCATGCCGCAACGCGGAAAACTACACCGTTCGCGTCGATGGGCGCGAACATCGCGTGTTCTTCTTTTGCGGCCATCCGCGTTCGGGAACGCATTGGATGGACGCGGTCATCAAACTGCATCCCAAGCTCTGGATCGACGGCGAGTATCGATTTGAATCGCTGCACAACTCACTGAACGACCTGACGGGCAAGTCCTGGCACGCCGCCTCGCGCGAGCCGATGCGGACGCAGGCGGTTGAGAGCTTTCGCCGGACGATCAAGGAAATCATCGGATCATCATCGGCGCACCGTCCGGGCGCGGCGTGGCTGGGTGATCGCACGCCAAGGCCGTGCCGCGTGCTTCTGCCGGGTGCACCGCAGTTTCTGATCATCCGCGATCCGCGCGACATTCTCGTGTCGTGGGCGCATCAGGAACTCAAGAACGGCGGGTTCAACTACATCGACGGCGGATTTGCCGCCGAGCTCGGCGAATCTCGAGCCAAGTTCCTTGCGGATCCGGATCACTTCAAGAAGAACCCGGGCGAGCTGCTCGGCTGCGAGCGATGGTTGCGTCGGCTCGCGGGGCGCTGGCGGCGGCACCTCCGTGTCGACATGGAGTGCCTCAAAAAGATCGACGCGGGATTGATCGAAGAGGTCAATCCGCTTGCGGATCGTCCGCCGATGCTCTGGAACTGGCAGTCGCGCGTGCTCGTGGTGCGATACGAGAACATCCACCGCGATCCGGAGGGCGAGCGCAGTCGCATCTACTCATTCCTCGGCGTGAATCCGGCGGAGGCCGGGCCATTGAGCGACGAGACGCGCACGAAGCCGAAGCTGGCATCCGAGAATCCGCACGGCTTGTTCCGCAAGGGCGCAGTGGGAGACTGGGTGCAGTACTTCACCGACGACGTGAAGGGCTGGTTTAAGGATGAAGCCGGCGACACGCTGATCGAACTCGGCTACGAGAAGGATGACAACTGGTGATTTCTTGGTCCAGGAAATCCAGAGCTGAAGACAAGACCGGTCGATCGGCGAAGTTGCCGCATCGCTACGTGTTTGTCTCTGGCCACCCGCGATCGGGGACCAACTGGGTCTCTTCGCTGCTGAATCTGCATCCCGACTGCTTCTGCGATGGTGAGTTTCACTTCCTGATCCTGCGCTGGGCGATGGATGGGTTCACCAGCTTGCCTTGGTATCTCGGCGCTCTTGAGCCGCAGCGATCAGCGGCCGAGCGAGCGTTTCAGCAGCTCATCCGCGAGTGTCTGGTCACGCGGGCAAAGGAACGGCTTGAGCCCATGGGGCGATCGATTCCCGCGGTGCTCGGCGATCACACGCCGCGGCTGTTCCGCGTGATGATCTCGCCGCCCGAGGCGCGATACATCGTGATCCAGCGCGACGGACGCGATGTGCTGGTCAGCTACACGTATCACCTGCTCAACACCAAGGCACCCGACGTGATCCACGAGAGCACGCGCGAGTTTTACCGCGCCCAGCTCGCGGGGCTCGATGGCTCCGCCGAGGCGCAGCGACGGGCGGCGACGAACCTGCTGGCGCATGAGCCGTGGGTGCGGTACTACGCAAACTTCTGGGCGGATCACGTGCTGCACGATCAGCGGATCTGGGCCTCGGTCTGTTCCGAAGGATTCGGGGCGTATGTCAAGTTCGTGCGCTACGAGTCGCTTCGAGCAGACGTTGAGAACGGGCGGCGCGAAATCTATGAGCATCTCGGGCTCGATCCCGCGCTCGCCGCGCCGGTGTCGAAAGAGACCAACACCGCACCGGGCTTTGGCGGGCGCGAGGACCTGACCAGTTTCTATCGCAAGGGCGAGAGCGGTGACTGGCGGCGATACTTCACGCCGTCGCTCGCCGAGTGGTTTCAACAGACCGCGGGCTCGGCGCTTGTCGCGCTGGGCTATGAGCCCGACGGCTCGTGGGTCAACACCGTTTCAACTGAGGCCAGCGACGCGCTGACCTGTTCACGCAACTGACGCATTTCACTCTAAACACACACCTGAAAAGGAAGTACACATGGCGACCAAGCAGATCATGTTCGACGACAAGGCGCTGATCGAGATGAAGAAGGGCGTGGAGCGGCTGGCCAAGGCCGTCAAGGTCACGATGGGCCCTACGGGCCGCAACGTCATCATCCAGAAGTCCTACGGCAACCCCACGATCACCAAAGACGGCGTGAGCGTCTCGAAGGAGATCACGCTCCCCGGGGCGTTCGAGTCGATGGGCGCCAAGATGGTCAACGAGGTCGCCAAGAAGACGGCCGACAAGGCCGGCGACGGCACCACCGCCGCGACCGTGCTCGCCGAGGCGATCTTCAACCAGGGCCTGCGCCACGTGACCAGCGGGGCCAATCCGGTGCAGATCCAGCGCGGGATCAACATGGCCGCTGAGGCCGCGGCCGACGCGATCGACGCGATGGCGACCAAGTGCAAGGGCATCGAGGATTACAAGAAGATCGCGACCGTGTCCGCGAATCACGACGCCGAGATCGGCAAGATCATCGCCGAGGCGATCAACAAGGTCGGCCCTGAGGGCGTGGTCGAGGTGGAAGAGGGCAGAAGCGCAGAGATGGACCTGCGCTATGTCGAGGGAATGCAGTTTGACAAGGGCTACATCTCGCCGTATTTCATGACCGATCCGAAGACGGGCGAGTGCGTGCTGGAAGACGCGCGGGTGCTGATCTTTGAGAAGAAGGTCGCGAACCTGACAGACCTTCTGCCCTTGCTCAACAAGGTCGCGATGAGCAGCCAGCCGCTTCTGATCATCGCTGAAGAGGTTGAGAATGAAGCCCTCGCTGCGCTTGTGGTGAACCGGCTGCGTGGCACGATCAAGATCTGCGCCGTCAAGGCCCCGGGCTTTGGCGATCGTCGCAAGGCGATGCTGGGCGACATCGCAGTGCTGACCAATGGCGTGTTCTTCGCCGAGGACCTCGGGCGATCGCTCGACTCGATTGAGCTGAACGAGCTCGGCACGGCCAAGAAGATCGTCGTGGACAAGGACAACTGCACCATCATCCAGGGCGCGGGCAAGAAGAAGGACATCGAAACTCGCGCCGGCCAGATCAAGAGCCAGCACGACAAGAGCACCAGCGACTATGACCGCGAGAAGCTCATGGAGCGTCTGGCCAAGCTCACCGGCGGCGTGGCGATCATCAACGTCGGCGCCCCGACCGAGACCGCGATGAAGGAGAAGAAGGACCGCGTCGACGATGCCCTGCACGCAACCCGAGCCGCGGCCAAAGAGGGCTACGTCCCCGGCGGCGGCGTCGCCCTGCTCCGCACGCAGAAGGCGATCATGGACGCCCGCAAGAAGGCCAAGGGCGATGAGCAGCTCGGCTTTGACATCGTTGCCAAGGCCGTCGAGAGCTGTGTGTATCAGATCGCCGACAACGCGGGCGTCGATGGCGACCTCGTCGTCGAGAAGGTCAAGGACGGCTCGGGCGGCTTCGGCTACAACGCCGCGACGGGTGAGTATCTGGACCTCGTCAAGGCGGGCATCATCGATCCGGCGCTCGTGGCCAAGACGGCGCTCGTGAATGCGGCGAGCGTGGCGGGGCTCATGCTGACGACCAACTGCCTCGTCTCCGAGTTGAAGGATGACGCTGAGGCGGTGGTGGGCAGCGTGAACTAAGGCGACCAGGCTCCCCGTGAGCGTGGGACACATCACGCTCACGGGGTACATATGTTGCCGCAAAGGCGCTAAGCCGCGAAGAAGAGAATGAGGATGCGAATGTGGCAGCCCAAACCGGCAACTCGAGAGGATATTGATCGACTCAGCAATCTCGTGATTGGTGCTTCAATCGAGGTGCATCGTGAGTTGGGACCGGGACTTCTTGAGTCTGTGTATGAAGCCAGTCTTCTGCATGAGCTCAAGCTCCGAGGAGTTGCAGCCCTTTCGCAAGTGCACCTTCCGCTGAACTACAAGGGGCTCGTACTCGATCAGGGCTACAGGGTCGACGTCGTGGTAGAAGACTGTCTTATCGTCGAAGTCAAAGCCATCGATCGACTGCTACCCGTCCACGAAGCACAGGTGCTCTCGTATCTGCGTCTCAGCGGAGTTCGACTTGGCCTACTCATCAACTTCAATGTGCCGATCCTGCGTGAAGGACTCAAGCGAATCGTCCTGAATTTCTGACTCTCTTTGCGTCTTTGCGCCTTAGCGGCAAAGTCTCATCGTCGGACCCGATACCCATGCCCGCAGCCCAACGCGACTACTACGAGGTCCTCTCCGTCGAACGCACCGCCGACGGCGAGGAGATCAAGCGCGCCTATAGACGGGCCGCGATGAAGTTTCATCCCGATCGCAACCCCGGCGACGCCGAAGCCGAGAAGAACTTCAAGGACGCTGCAGAAGCGTACGAAGTGCTTTCCGACGATCAGAAGCGCAAGATCTATGACCAGTATGGGCATGACGGGTTGAAGCGCGGCGTCGGCGGCGGGCCCGCCACGCACGACTTCTCGCGAATGGATGTTCAGGACATCTTCTCGATGTTCAACGACATCTTCGCGGGCGGCGGCTTTGCCGGCGGTATGGGCGGCATGGGGGGGGGGCAGCGCCGCGGGCCGGCGCGCGGGTATGACCTGGAGACCGAAGTCGAGATCACGCTCGAAGAGGTCCTCTCCGGTGCCGAGGAAGAAGTCGAGTTCACTCGGCTCGATGTCTGCGACACCTGTGGCGGGTCAGGGGCCAAGGCCGGCACCAAACCCGTCAAGTGCGCCACCTGCGACGGTCACTGCAAGGTCCAGCAATCCGGCCTCGGTGGCATGTTCCGCATGGTGACCGCCTGTCCCGCATGCGCCGGGCGCGGGAAAGTGGTCAAGGAGTTCTGCGAGTCCTGCCGTGGCAAGGGGCGGCAGCCCAAGAAACGCCGCATTGCTGTTCGGATTCCCGCGGGGATTCAGGATGGCCAGGCCGTGCGCGTCCGGGGCGAGGGCGAGCCGCCGCCGCCGGAGATGTCTTCGGCGGGCGAGGGCATGCGCGGCGATCTGCACGTGGTCGTACGTGTGCAGGATCATCCGCGACTGAAGCGCGATGGCGACCATCTGGTGCTGCTGCAACCCGTCGCGTTTGTTCAGGCCGCGCTCGGAGTCGAACTGCAGATCGATGGGCTCGATGCCAAGCAGACGGTCCAGATTCCGCGCGGCACCCAGCATGGGGCGCACTTCCGCATCGATGGTGCGGGGCTTCCTGATCTGCGATCCGGCCGGCGCGGCGATCTGGTGGTCGTCGCGATGATCGAAGTGCCCAAGAAGCTCTCGCACGAGCAGGAAAAGCTGCTGCGCGATCTGGCGGCGACCGACAACACGGCGGTCACCGCGCCGAAGAAGGGATTTTTCGAGCAGGTCAAGGAGACGCTTCGCGGGAAGCACGGCTCCTGAGCCCCGCGCACGCACACGGTCCGGGATCGATGATCGACTGGTTCACGTACTTTGAACGGTGGAAAAGCCATGTTTGGCAAACCGCGAAACAAGCCCGATTCTGACGACGCCTCCAACCCGGTCGACCCCGACTCGCGCGACGGCGGTGAACTGGAGGGAGACATGGAGGATGTCCAGCAGCGGATCGAGGCGATGGAAGCCGAACGCGACGAGGCCCGGAACCAGGCCCTCCGCTGCCTCGCGGACTTTCAGAACTTCCAGCGCCGTGCGCTGCAGAACGAGGTCGAGGCCAAGCGGCAGGGCGTGACCAGCGTGCTGCACTCGGTGCTGCCGGTGCTGGATCACTTCGATCTCGCGCTGACACAAGCCACGCCCGACGAGGCGTCCCGTCGGATCATGGACGGCGTGCGCGTTATTCGCCAGGAACTTGTGCGTGCACTTGAGTCTCACGGCGTCGCACTCATCAGCCCGCAGCCCAACGATCCGTTCGATCCGAACCGCCACAGCGCGATCATGCAGCAGCCCGCCGACGGCGTGGAGAGCGGCAACGTGAGCGCGTGCTTCCAGCCCGGCTATGCCCTTGGCGATCGCGTGATCCGCAGTGCAAAGGTCGCCGTCGCTCCTTGACCCACGTTCACACCACTTCGTCACTCCGTCGCTCCCCCGCTCCGTCACTTCCGCCATGCCCACCTACGAGTACAAATGCACCGCCTGCTCGCACACGTTCGAGCAGTTTCAATCGATGAAGGACGCCGCCCTGCGCAAGTGCCCGAGCTGTGGCAAGTCCAAGCTCGAGCGGCTGATCGGCACTGGCGCTGCGATCATCTTCAAGGGGTCGGGGTTCTATCAGACCGACTATCGGTCAGAGTCTTACAAGAAAGCCGCCGAGGCCGACAAACCGGCGGCACCGGCGGCGAGTGACTCCGCGTCGGCAGCGCCCGCCAAAGCCGAGACCGCATCCAAGCCCGAGCCCGCAAAGCCCACTGCCCCGACCAAGGCGGCATCCGAAGTTGCCTCAAAGAGCAGCGCGAAAAAGAAGAGCAAGAAGAGCTCTTGATCGATCACCGTGCGTGCCCGCATTCCGGGCAAGGCGTGCTGGCATCTTTGCACCCCGAAAGGTCATAGCCGCAAACTCGGCATGATCGAGAACGGAGGATGCTGAGTGCCGAGAGCGACCCATGCGCCCATGCAGCCATCGCGATCGAGACAAGGAGCGCGGGCCAGATCGGGATCGCCAGATACTTCGCCCCGCCAAATCCCACGCCGCACGAGGTGTCGACGTGGAATGGTCTCCACGCAGTGAGCCAGTCATGCCGCCAGGAGCGATCGGCGAAGAGGCCCGGTGAGCCAGTCCTGTTCCGCATCATCGGATCGATGATGCCGATCTTCAGGCATCCATCACCGAGCGCGAAGTACCACCCGACGGGCGTGGATCTGTACGTGACGCTGGGCGCGCCGGCATAGCCGAACTCGCGCTCGGTCGAGACGAAGACGCCGGCAATGGTGAGCAAAGCAACGACGGCGGCGACCAAGCGCATCCGGCGGATGCGCCCGGGTGTGCGGAGGAGCGCGGGCATGGTTCTATCATCGGCGATGCGGATCGTCGGACACGGCATAGATGCGGTGGATATTGATCGGATCGCGACCATGATCGCCGACCATCAGGATCGGTTTCTCGATCGCTGCTTCACCGCGGAAGAGCGCACGCACGGCATGGTCGGTGATCGTCCGGGAAGGCGATACGCCGAGCACATTGCTGCGCGATTCGCGGCGAAGGAAGCGGGCATGAAAGCCCTCGGCACAGGGTTGGGCGGCGGGGTGACGTGGCTGGACTTTGCCATTGCTTCGCAGCCCACAGGTGCGCCGGAACTGATCGTTACCGGCCGTGCGGCGGAGTTGTCGAGAGCGCAGGGCATCACGCGTTGGCACGTTTCACTGACCCACACCGAAAGTCTGGCGATCGCATCGGTGATTGCCGAAGGACTTGGGGCGTGATCGCCCGGAGCGATCACGGGCGGGGCGCGTCTTTGACGGCCGCGGCCTTCGCGTCGTCGTCGAGCTTTCGGCGATAGGGCACGAACTCATTCGCGTACCAGGTGCGCCAGGCGCGCTGGTCGTAGCCGAGGCGTGCGGTCGACTGGCCGCCGAAGCCCCTGGTGCTGAGCGCGACGAGGGCGGCGTGCACCTCGACGCGGTAAGTGATCACCACGGCGTCGATCACGCGCATAACTACGCCCTCGGTGACGACCGCGAGCTGTGGGTCGAATGCGACGGCCGAGTCGCCGACGATCGGCGTGACATTGGCGACAAAGGCCTCTTGGCGACCGACCAGGATGTATGCGAGGGCGCCGTTGCCGTCGGCGGTGTTGCCGTTGCCCGATCCGTTTCCGACGCCGACTTGGGCCTGAATGAGCATCGGGATCGCTTCGTAGAGCCCGAGCGTGCTGGCGAGCTGGGCCGCGGCGGTGAGCGGCTGGTTGGCCTGTTCGCGGAGGCCAAGCGCGACGGCGGACTTCACGCGATACGAAGATTCGCCGAGTTCAGCCGTGCGAACGAGCAGACGCTTTGTGGCGCGTTGTCGGTAGTCGGGTGACTGGCCGTAGATGGCGGCCCAGGCGAGCGTGGCGTCGGCCTCGTCGATCTTCAGATCGCGGAGATGGTCAAAGACGGCATCCTCGGCGTCGATTCCCTCGCCCTCAAAGGTCGAGAGGAGCAGGGGGAAGACGGCCGGGTCGGTGTGCTTGCGGATTTCCAGAATGCCAAGCTGGCGGGTCTCGGTGTTGCGTGTGGAGCGGAAGTACTTGGCCCGGATTTTCTTCAGGTCTTTCTCGACCTGCACGCGCGTGCGATTGGCCGCGGCGTGGGCCTTTGCCTGTGGAGAATCCGGGGCGGGAACGAGGTTCTTCATCCACTCCGGTGCGGGGGATGCTTCGGGCGACGGAGAGGTACTCTCCGGACCGGCGATGGCCGGCTGGCCCGAGAGCACAAGCATGACGGCGGTCAAGGCACCGAGCGAGTGTCGGCAGATAGACAAGCAGCACCTCCGAGGCCAAGCTGGGCCCATGAAGAGGTAGACGCGGAAGCGTGCGTTTGGTTCCGTGCAGACCGGCAAAATTCCGAACAAAGCATGATTTCGGAGGTGCAGCTCTGTTCCAGAGAGCACGGGCGCTTACTTCTTGGGCTTGGGCTTTGCCGAGACCAGCACCTGGAAACCGCTGTACGCCATCCGTTTGACGTCAAAGGGCATGTCCTTGGGGTCGCACATGTCGGTGATGCGAGGGTCGGCCATGATCTTGGCGTTGACCTTGTTCCGGTGGGCCTTGTTTGAGTACATGACCCAGGAGAACATGACCGTTTCGCCGGCCTTGATCTTGAAGGCCTTGGGGAACGCGAGCATGCCCTTTGGCGGGTCGTCAAAGACGCACTCGACATAGTCGAGCGCGCCGTGTTCGCACCAGATCTTGCCGGCTTTGCGGGCAAGAGCTCTATACGCGGCGAGCTTGCTCTTCTTCACTGGAATGACGAATCCATCGACATAGGGCATTTGGACCTCTTTTGCATTGCGGTCGTCACTCGTTCGCCGCCACCACGACGTACTGCCCGGACCCGAGCTTGGCACGGGCGGTGTTGGCTTCGCCGCGGCTTGCAAAGGTGCCGATGCGGACGCTGAAGCCCGGACGGCCGTTGATGCTGTCGGGCATCACCAGCGGGCGCGAGAGCCCGGCACGCTGGGTCACCGCGGCAAGCTCGGCGGCCCGCTTGTCCGCATTGGCCCGCGTCGAATAGGCACCAGCCTGGATCGTGAACGGACCCTGCTTGCTAAGGCGGTCGGCGTGCTGCTTCAGGCGCGCGGTGTCGGCGTTCTCGGCGGCGGCGCGGTATTGCTGCGTCGCGGCGGTCTGGTTGCCCATGATCGAGAGCGATTCACCTGCACGCATGGCGGCGCGGGCGGAATCGTCGCCGTCGAGTTTCTTGCTGGCTCGGTTGAACAGGTCGGCGGCGTACTGGTGGTTGCCGCGCTGTTGGGCGATCTGGCCAAGGGTCGCCTCGGCTCGCCCGGCGATCTGCGGATCGGCGGAGCCGGTGAGCCCTTCGAGATAGTGCTGGGCGAGGGCGGGCTGCTTCAGGGCGTGGCTGCTCAAACCCGCGGTGAGTTGGAGGACTTCGCGGTCTCGACCGTTGGCCGTGGGCAGAGCGGCCTCGGCCTTGTCCTTGGCCTCGCGGTAGTAGCGGGCGTTGTAGAGATCGACGGCGGACATCTTCTGAAGTTCCGCGGCGGTTGGGCGGTTGGCCTCGGGTGCGCCGCTCGGGCCGTTCTTCTTGCATGCGGGCAGGACCGCAAGCATGGCGATCAAGAGCACAGCCATGAGCGGGTGTGCGGATCGAATGGTCCGGATTGCTGGGATCAATGAAACAGCGGAGATCGGCGTGCGCATCGGGCGTCCTCGGGCAAAGAGCGTGTTACTGTATCGGCCCGGGGGTGGGGTAAGAACGCAGAATCACCATGTCGCTCCACTGGCCCATCATCGCGTCGCTCATTCGCCAGCCCCGTCGTGTGGTCGTGACCGATGACCGCCGAACGTACAAGGGGGCCGAGGTGCTGGTGGCGGCGTTGCACGTGGCGGCAGCGGTGGGGGCCAAGTGCCAGTCGGAGACGGTCGGGTTGCTGCTGCCGACCAGCGGGGCGTTTCCGATCGCGGCCCTGGCGGGTTGGATGCTCGGCAAGACGGTGGTGCCAATCAACTATCTGCTCAAGCCGGAGGAGATGAACTATGTCATCCGCGATTGCGGGTGTGACACGGTGGTGACGGTCCAGCCGATGCTGGACTTTCTGGGGGCGAGCGCGGATGAGTGTCTGTATGCCAAGGGTGGCGGCGGCGGGGGGGCGCCCACGGCGGTCAAGCACCTGATTCGACTGGAAGACATCGCGTTTCGCGGGTTGCCGGATATCGGGTGGCCGCGGCTGATCGAGGAGAGTCGGCTGGCGGTGCTGCTGTACACGTCGGGAACCAGCGGAAAGCCAAAGGGCGTGATGCTGACGCATGCGAACATCGCGGCGAACATTCGGCAGATCACCAACTGGGTCGATTTCGACCCGCGCCGCGACAAGATGTTCGGGGTGTTGCCGCAGTTTCACAGCTTCGGGCTGACGGTGCTGAGCATGTTGCCATTGACGTGTCGGATACCGGTGGTGTACACGGCGCGGTTTGTGCCGCACAAGATCATCCAGTCGTTGCGCGAGCATCGCCCGACGATCATGGTGGCGATCCCATCGATGTACAACGCGCTGTTGCACGCCAAGGACGTCACGGGTGAGGATTTTGCGTCGCTGCGGTACATCGTGAGCGGTGGCGAGCCGTTGCCTCAGGTGGTCTTTGAGGCGTATCGCGAGCGGTTTGGCGTGACGATCAACGAGGGGTATGGGCTGACGGAGACGGCGCCGGTGACCAACTGGTGCCGGCCGCACGAGGCAAGGCGCGGCTCGGTCGGGCGCGCGCTGCCGGAACTTGAGCAGCGGATCGTGGACATCGAGAGCGGGCGCGTGCTCGGGCCGGATCAGGACGGCGAGGTGCGGATGCGCGGGCCGAACGTGATGCGCGGGTACTACCACCTGCCCGAAGAGTCGGCGAAGGCCTTTGACAACGAGGGGTTCTTCCGCACCGGCGATATTGGCCGGTTGGATGGCGAGGGGCATCTGTTCATCACGGGCCGACTGAAAGAGATGCTGATCATCGGGGGCGAGAACGTCTTTCCGCGCGAGATCGAGGAAGTGCTCAACGCGCATCCAAGCGTCAAGGAATCGGGCGTGGTGGGAAAGAAGGACCCGATCCGCGGCGAGTTGCCGGTGGCGTTTGTCGAGTTGCGCGAGGGTGCGACGTTTGATCCCAAGTCGATCATCATGCACTGCCGCGGGAAGCTGGCGGGGTACAAGATTCCGGATGAGATTCGTCAGCTTGAGGCGTTGCCGCGGAATCCGACGGGGAAGGTGATGCGGCGGGAGTTGAAAAAGATGGTCGGGGAGACGGTGTTCGCTGGGTGATTGACAGAGGCGTGGGCGCAAGCCCATGCACCGAGTAGGTCGGGAATCGGAAATCGGGAATCGGGAGTCGGGTTAGGTGGTGGTTGGGAGGGGGCGAAGAGGTTTGGGGTTCGGAAGTCGATCGTGCATGGGCTTGCGCCCATGCCTCGGATTGATTACGGGATCCAGTTGCCTGCGGTCTTGGCAATCCAGACCTGGCTTGAGGGTTTGGGTTCGCCCGCCGCGGCTGGGCCGCGTTGCGCCGTCCACATGAAGTACTTGGCGTCGGCTGAGAACACGGGGAGCACATCAGCACCGGGGGCGGTAGTGATTCGGGTGTGCTTGAGCTTGTCGGGAGCGATGTCGCCACCAATGGGCGGGAGTTCACAGGCGAAGACTTCGTAGTTGGCGTGGCTGACCTCGCTGGTGCCATAGACGAGGAACTTGCCGCTGGGGTGGAAATAGGGGGCCCAGTTCACGTGGTCGTTGGCGGTGATCTGGTGTTCTTTGGTGATGCCGACGGGGACGTCGTTCTCGAACTTCAGATCGGCGACAAAGAGCTGGAGTTTGTCATCGCCCTTGCGATCGGAGCGGTAGCAGATGCGCTGGCCGTCGGGGTTGAAGAATGGGCCGCCGTCATAGCCATCGGCGACGACGAGGGGGTGATGTTCGCCGGTCTTGGTGTCAAAGACGAAGATGTCGGCGTCGTCCTTCTCGCGCGTGAGCTCGGCCCGCACCTGGGCGTAGAGAATGAAGCGGGCGTCGGAGGACCAGGAGCACTCGGCGGTGTATTTGGGCATTTCGAAGACGGTTTTGGCCGAGATCCACGACTTCACGGCACGCAGGTCCGGGGCGACCTGATCCAGCTTTGCGAAGAGCTCGTTGGATCGCTTCAGCGATTCTTCCGGCGTGATGTTCTTCTCGCGGATGTGCGGCTCGAAGTCCTGCATGGTGGATTCGAGGGCGGCGGACTGGCGGCCGATGGGGGAGTCGGGCGGGAAGTCCTTGGCGATCGCGCTCACGCCGCGTTCGACGATCTCCATTTCATCGGGAAACTGCCAGACGTAGTTGCGTGTGCCGACGCGGAAGCCGGGCTTCTCGCGATTGGCGGGCGCAACGAGCGTGGAGCCAAAGAGGACGCGGAATGGAAAGACCGGGTGGAACCACCCGCAGGTGTTCGCGGAGCCGTCTGGGCTGATCTTGATGGGCTCTTGGATCCCGGCGATGGTGGAATCGCCGGAGTAGCGGAGCTTCGCGACGTACATGGAGTAGAACGACTCGGGGTCCTTGCCCGATGGGGGAACGGGGATGGCCTGAAAGACGATCCATCGCGGCGGCGACGCGTGGTCGAAATAGGCCTCGCCGGCCTTGATGAAGCGATCGCGCGTGGTGATCTGGATGTGGCCTGTGAGGAACGCGGCCTCGGCAGCTTGCCAATCAGGAGCTGAGGGTGGCTGGGCGAGCACGACAGCCGCCACGATGAATGCGTGGGTGAACATGATCAGCAAGCGTAACGCCGAGATGGAGCGCAGGATGCCCGAAGGGCATGGCCAGGTTTAGTCGACGGCAACGATGCCGCGGACCTCGGGAACGTGGGTCTTGAGGTTGCGTTCGATGCCGGTCTGGAGCGTGACGCTGGAGGACGGGCAGCCGACACACGCGCCGTGCATGCGGATCTGCACCAGCCGATCGTCGGTGATGCCGACGAGCTCGATGTCGCCGCCGTCGGCCTGGACGGCGGGGCGGATGAGCTCGATCACCTTCTTCACGCGATCCATGGTCTGCTGGCTGAACGGGCCGGCGGGCGGGCTTGCGACGCCGAGCGTGCCAACGCCAGAGGCGGCTTGGGCCGAGCCGCTGGCGGGAGGATGAAGGCGGACATTGTTCGCAGAACGCTCCACGGACCGAGTATAGGAAGCGATGGGGAGAGTGGGGGCCGATGGCCCGGAGAACCTAGCATGTTCACGATGATGAACCACGACACATGCGGGCGTTGGCGCGTTCGGCGATGGGCGGCGGCGGGGCTTCTCGTGCTTGCCGGGAGCGTCGCCGGATGCTCCGATGGCGGTGCGCCCGGCGTGACGGGCGAGGACACCGTGGACGTGAAGAACAAGGACCTGCAGGGCAACCAGCGGCAGATCGCGCTGGAGAATCTGTGGGCCGAGGTTGGAAGCGACCCTGCCAAGCGGACGACGGCTCGGGAGACGACGAAGGAGATTCTGTGGAAGGGGAGCGCGCCCGTGAAGCTGCGCGAGCGGGCCTGGTCGCTCCTGATGAGCGATGCGACGCCCGAAGGTCGGGAAGACACGCGGAACTTTCTGCGGCTGAGATTGCCGACCGAGACGCAGTGGTCGCTGATCGTCCCGATCTGTGCCAGCGTGGCTGAGCAAGCCCGCGGACCGGAGGGGGCGGCATGGAAGAGCGTCACGGCCTCGCTGGTGCGTTCGTACGCGCGGAAAGTGCCGGTGCCGCCGGATGCGGACAGGCCGGAGCGCGAGGCCCTGCTTGCGCTGCATCCTGGGCGCGACCTCGAGACAGTGGTTTTCGATGTGTTCGTGCGGCCCGCGGAGAATGGGGCACCGAAGCGGCCCGATGACTTTGCCGAGAAATCCAGGACCGCGGCGTGGGAACTGCTGGGGCGACTTGATCCGACGGGGGCGAAGCGGACGGTGCTCGCTGCGGAGAGCACGAATGCGAACGAGCCGATCGTGCGCGATATCAATCGCTGTGCGAAAGAACTGGGCGTGGTGCCGATCACGGCGTCGGAGCTGACATGGCTGCGCGGGCTGATGGATGAGAAGGACAAGCGGGCCGCGACATGGTGGTCGCAGACGAGCGCGGCGGTGGGGCGTTTGACGCCGGAGCAGCGGACCGACTTGCAGATGAGGCACCTCGAGCCGGTGCGGTGGGCGAGTGAGAACATGCCAGCGTGGGTCGGGGCGTCGCGGGATCAGCTCGTTGGGATTCTGGCCCAACGCCTGGAGGGGCGGCGGGTCTGGCGCAAGACCGAGGGATTGAACCTCGGAGTGGAAACCAGCCGCGAGGCGTTGAGTGAAAATCGCGATCGGCTCTCATGGGGCGATGCGCTGGCGATGCTGGTGCTCGATCGCGCTCTGGAGTCGCCGTCGATTCGAGCGGCACTGATGCTGCAGGCCGACGCGGACCGGGCGGATACGTCGTGCGAGCACGGCGGGGTGATCTGGGCACGTGGGCTTGGTGGAAAGCCCGCCGAGGGTGAGCAGTTTGGCGTGCGCGGATATCAGCCCCGAACCACGCAGCGCGTCAATGACCGCACGTTCACGGCACCGGAAGAGATGTTCAATGACAGCGCGTGGTCGCTGGTGCACTATCACTTTCATGCGCAGACGGAGAACAACCGCGACTATGCGGGGCCGGGGCGCGGCGACATGGAGTACGCCGCCAGCCATGGGCGGAGCTGCCTGGTCTTTACCAGCGTGCAGACTGGCGTGATGAATGTGGACTTCTACACCCGCGGCGGTTCCGGCGGGCCGGTGGCGATCGATCTGGGCGAGATCCGCTCGGGTCAGTGAGTGCTATCGCGATGGCGCGCGAAAGGAGTCCGCGGCAGTGCTGCACGTGTGGATGATCGTGCTGCTGGGGTCGGTGGTGCTGCACGACGGCGTGCTCGCTCCTGCGCGCGCGGATGCCGCAACGCCAGGGCAGATCGCATGGATTGCGGCGGCCGCGATGCTCATCGCCATGGCGGTGATCGTGATCATCACACACGTAGTCTGCTGGGCGAGCACGCGGCTAATGGATCGGCGCGGATCGTGGAGAGCGGTGCGGAGTGCCGAGCGGATGATCATGGCCGGTCAGATTTTGGCGGTGATCACGCACGTGTTCGGGGTGCTTGTGGGTGGATGGGTTGAGGTCGTTCGCCAGGGGCTTGGTCTAGGCGACCTGATAGTGATCGATGAGATCGTCTGTGTGCTGCCCGCGATCCTGGTGATCGCGTGTGGATGGTGGTCGTTCTATCCGATCGAGCGGCGGTTGCGAGAGACCGTCTGGCTGCGCGTGCTCGAAGATGGGCACCCGTTGTATCCGACGCCCACGCGATGGCAGTTTGTGATCTCCAACATTCGGCACCAGGTTCTGCTGACGATGGTGCCGCTGGTGATGATCGGGGCGTGGTCAGAAACGGTCGATCGCGTGCTGGCGTGGTTCGCACGGCAGGGCAGTCGCTCCGACAGCGGAGTTTTTGCACATGCCGGTACGTGGCTGCGGCAGAGTCCGGACAACATGGCGATGCTCTCGGCGGGCGGGCGACTGGTAGGAGTCGCGTGTGTGCTGGTGATCTCGTCGCTGGTGATGCGATACATCTGGGAGACGGTGCGTCTTGGCGATGGCCCCATGCGCGATCGCCTGATCGGATTGTGCGATCGGGCGGGTGTGCGCGTTCGTGAGCTGCTCGTCTGGCGCACCCGCGGGACCATGGTCAACGGCGCGGCGATGGGCCTGATCGGGCCGCTGCGGTACATCCTGCTGACCGACGCACTCCTGGATCACCTGCCCGCAAAGCAGGTCGAGAGCGTGATGGCGCATGAGATTGCGCACGCCAAGCACCATCACATTCCCTGGCTGCTCTGCAGTCTGCTCGGGGCGGTGGGCGTGCTTGGTGCGATGTTCGGAGCGTCGGCGTGGGGGCTGGCGATCTGGCTCGCTCCAGGCGCACTTGAGGGCAGGGTTGTGCCACCCTGGTGGCTCGTCAACGCCGAGTTGTTGCTTGTGGTGCCGACGCTGGTGGGGACGTTTCTGGCCTTTGGATGGATCAGCCGGCGGTTCGAATGGCAGGCCGACGCATTCGCGGCTCAGCGTCTGAGCGATGACTCGGTTGCTCTTGGAACAACCGACGCGTTTGCAACCGAACCGCGCGGCCAAGTGGTCACGCAAGAGTCCGTTGACGCGATGATCGGTGCGCTCGATTCGGTCGCGCAGCTCAACCACATTCCGGTGCGAAGAAGGAGCTTTCGGCACGGCTCGATCGCGGCGCGGCAGAGCAGGCTCCGTTCACTCGTCGGGCTTCGGATCGGCACGCTGCCCATCGATCGGCAGGTACGATGGATCAAGCGGGGTGTTGCGTGCGCGGTGATGCTGACGATTGCGGCGATCGCCATCGAGTGGATGATGGCCAAGCCGAGGAATGACGCTCGCGGATCAGTGGTGAAGGCGGAGGAATCACGGTGAAGTTCGTCAAGATGCATGGCTGCGGGAACGACTACGTGTATCTCGACGCCGTGACCGATCCGTCGATCGAGAAACGGCTCGGCACTCCCGGTTGGGCGAAGCTTGTTCGCACCATGAGCAATCGGCACACCGGGATCGGCTCCGATGGCGTCATCGCGGTGTGCGCACCCTCAACGCCCGCGATGCGCGCGGGGGCCTCCGTGCGCATGCGCATGTTCAACGCCGACGGCTCAGAGAGCCAGATGTGCGGCAATGGCGTGCGTTGTGTTGCCAAGTTCGCCCACGAGCGGCTGGGTGCTCGCGGGCCGGTGATCAAGGTGCAGACCGGTGCCGGTGTTCTGCCGATCGAGATTGTTGTTCGTCGGGGCAAGGTCACGAGCGCCACAGTGGACATGGGCGTGCCGCGTGAGGGGTTGCGGGCCAATCGCGTCGATGCGAAGGCACTTGCCTTTCGGGGCGTGGGCGTGCACTGGGGCGTGGATCGTGACGGCGTCGTGCTCATCGGCGTGTTCGTCTCGATGGGCAATCCGCACATGGTCGTGTTCGAGCCCGCCGATGCCCGGCGCGATCGCACGATGACTTCGGATGACGTGCAATCGATCGATCTTGAGCGTCTCGGGCCGATGTTTGAGGCTCATCCGGCGTTCAAGGAGCGGATCAACGTGCACTTTGCGGGCATGCCCAAGCGGAGAGGCGGAGCGGATCGCATCGTCATGCGAACATGGGAACGCGGAGCGGGCATCACGCAGGCCTGCGGCACCGGTGCGTGCGCCGTTGCCGTGGCCGGTGTGTTGACGGGACGCTCGAAGCGCGATGTGCAGATCGAACTACCCGGCGGCACGCTGCGCGTACGATGGGACACTCGCAGCAAACACGTGTACATGACGGGTGAAGCCATTGAGGTGTACGAGGGCGACTGGCCGATCGGGGGCCGCCAATGAGCGGGAAGTTCGAGCTCCATCTGCGCGTCCGCGTGAAGCCGGAGAGTCGCCCCGCGTTTGAGGCGTTGTTGCGCGAGGCGATTCCGGTGTATGAACGACCGGGAGGCATTCGCGTCCGTGTGGTGCAGGGCCTGGATGATCCGAACCAGCTCACCGAGATCGTCGAGTACGCCGATCGCCGCGTTTATCAAGCGGATCAACTGCGTGTCGAGAGCGATCCGGAGCTGAAAGGGCTTCTCGCTCGCTGGCGACAACTTCTCGTTGGTCAGCCCAGAGTCGAGTTCTGGTCCGATGCGTCCGCACCCTGCACCCCTTGGCCGCCGACGCTTCCAGAGTTGCGCACAGATCGGTTGCTGCTGCGTGCATTCGAGGAACGCGATGCCTATCCAGCGGCAATGCTCTGCGGCGATTTCGAGATCGCCGCAACCACGCTGCTGATTCCCCATCCTTATTCGAGAGACCACGCGATCGGGTGGATCCGCATGCATCACCGGGCCATGATCGAAGGACGCGGCCCGACCTATGTGATCACCTGTGATGGGGACCTCGTCGGGGCGATCGGGCTGATGGTCGATCGCACGCACGAGCGGGCCGAACTGGGATACTGGATTGGCAAGGCGCATTGGAACCGCGGCTTTGCGAGCGAGGCCGCACGTGCGATGGTTGATCATGGATTCGATGTGCTGAAGCTCGAACGGATTTTCGCAGGCCATTACGCCGCGAATCCTGCATCCGGGGTTGTGCTCAAGCGTGCGGGAATGTCGCACGAGGGCACCCAGCGTCGGCACGTACTTCGATTCGGCGTGTGGCACGATCTCGAGATGTTCGGTGTGCTGCGCAGCGACTGGCTCCTCACTCGGGCCGAGGTGAGCGGATGAACCAAGGGCTCTCTGAACGTGAGTTGGCGGTCTGCCGAGCGATCAAGCGGCGTGAGCTCGCATTGCTCGACGATCTGCGGCTGCATGTCGAGTTGCCGACGGGGGGCAGAAACCGTGTCGCGCTCGATGAGACGCGCGACCGGCTGACCGCGAGAGCCGCAGTGCTCGGCGCGAGCGTTGAACTGCACGCAGGGGTGCCGGGGCCGAGGTGGCTCTTCGGGCAATCGGCTGACCAATCTGATCCGCTTCCCATCGCCGTGTGCCGCCGTGACACGGGCCAGATGCCTGCTGTGCTTATTGCCGGGCATCTCGACACGGTGCACGACCCGGCGGGCTCTTTTCGTGAACTGCGGATCGATTCGACGGAAACACGAGCGACCGGACCAGGATGCGTCGACATGAAGGGTGGCCTCGTGATCGCGCTCGCCGCCTTGGAAGCTCTCGAAGAGTGCGGCGTGCATATCGACTGGACACTCCTGCTCAACAGCGACGAAGAAACCGGCAGCTTCGAGAGCGCGACGACCATCACCGAGGAGGCCCGCTGCATGGCCAGCCGGCCGCGTGGTACTCTCGGAATCGCCCTCGAACCCGCGAGCGCCGATGGCGGGCTCGTGGTTGAACGGGCTGGCAGCGGGCAGTTTGTCCTGGAGATAACCGGCGTCGCGGCGCACGTGGGGCGAGACTTTGCCAGCGGCATCTCGGCTGTTCATCGACTCGCGCGAGCGATCCTGCAGTGCGCCGAGCTTTCGGATCCTGCGTCGGGCAAGATCGTGAACATCGGCCCCATCGAAGGCGGCTCGGCGACCAACGTCGTTCCAGATCGCGCACGCGCCTGGGGCAATCTGCGGTTCGCAGACACTCAGCAATGCACCGCGATGGTCGCATCAATCCAGTTGATCGCTCAAGAGCATGGCGGAGCATGCTCCTTTGCCGTCGGGCGACCTGCCAAGCCGGTCACACCCGATGTCGAGAAGTTCGCTCGCGCCGTGCGATCCGTCTCCGAATCACTCGGCATGCCCTTACCCTTTGCCAGGACTGGCGGCGTGTGTGATGGCAATCTCATGCAGGCCGCGGGTCTCACCACGCTCGACACACTGGGTGTGAAGGGTGGGGGGCTGCACACCACCAGCGAGTGGATCGACCTTTCCACGCTTGTGCCACGATGCCAGTTGCTCGCGCTCACGATTATGCGTCAGGCAGGCGGACAGATCCTGGGTTGAACAGGGGAATCTCCCGACGAAAGCCGCCAGCATGGTCGATATACACTTGTCCGTCCGCACCCACGCCCGGAAGTGACGCCGCCATGACCACCATCTCCGCCACCCATCTCCCAGCAGGTTCAACCACCACGATCGGTGCTCAGCTTGCCGCCAGCCCCGCGGTCGAGGCCGCGATCGATCAGATCGTGCGTGAGGCCCGCGCCCACTCGGCGAAGCTCACCGACATCCGCCCGCCCTCCGCGGAGTTGAAGGAGACGTATGAGCAGCTCATGAAACGGGCCGCCGACGTGCGGGGCCGGGCTTTGCTCTATCCGTACATCGGTTCGGGCATCGGCAACGGCGCGCTCGTCGAGCTGCAGGACGGCAGCGTGAAATGGGACCTGATCAGCGGCATCGGCGTCCACTTCTTCGGGCACTCCGACGCCGACCTGATCCGCGCCGGTCTTCGCGGCGCGATGAGCGACACGCTCCAGCATGGCAACCTGCAGACGAACTTTGAGCCGATCGAGTTCGCCGAGACGCTGCTCAAGCTCGCTTCGCGCAAGAGCCGCTTGAAGTACTGCTATTCCAGCACGTCTGGCGCGATGGCCAACGAGAACGCCCTGAAGGTGTGCTATCAGAAGCACGCACCGGCCAGCCGAGTGCTGGCGTTCAAGGACTGCTTCATGGGCCGCAGTGTGACCATGAGCCAGATCGGCGACGCCGCGGCCAACCGCGTGGGCATTCCGCTCACGACACTCGTCGACTACATGCCGTTCTATGACGAGGCGGCGGCACGTCGCATGGGCGCTGGCGACATCTCTGGGCAGACGCGCTTCATCGACATGGCCGTCAGCCACCTGCGCCAATATGCCGAGCGCTATCCCAAGCAGCACGCGTGCTTCATCTTCGAGTTGGTGCAGGGCGAGGGAGGTTTCAACACCGCGCCGCGCGAGTTCTTCCTTGAGCTATTCAAGGTCTGTCGAGATGCCAAGATCGCCATCTGGGACGACGAGATCCAGAGCTTCGGCCGAACCACTGAGATGTTCGCGTACGAAGCCATGGATCTTGGCGACTGGGTCGATGTCTTCTGCGTCGGCAAGATGACCCAGGTGTGCGCCACGTTGTTCACAGAAGAGTACAACCCGGGCCCGGGCCTGCTCTCAGGAACGTTCACAAGCACGACCCCCGCGTTTGCCATGGGCACGCGCGTGCTGCAGCGGCTGGCCGACCCCGCGGCTGGATTTTATGGATCGGGCGGTGCCTTCGCCCGTCACCACGCCGCGTTCGCAAAGGGCATCCGCGATATCGCCGCCCGAAATCCCCAGTGGTTCCCGCCCGGCCGGGACTACGCCGATATCGTCGGCGGCTCCGGTGGCATGATGAAGTTCACCCCATTTGGCGGCAAGAAGGACGCGATCAACAAGCTCTGCAAGCACCTGTTCGATGCCGGAGTGATCGCCTTTTACTGTGGCCACGGCCCGTATCACGTCCGCATGCTGCCGCCGCTCGCCGTACTGAGTGAGAGTGACTGGCCGCGGATCATGTCGTGCATCGAGAAGGGGCTGGCAAGCTGTGCCGCCGCCGGGGTCTGATCAGGAGGAACCGAGGAAGTTGATTGCCCTTCGACTCGCGCGGAGTTCACCGGACTCTCCACGTGTATCTCGGATACGAAGGCAGGAAGAAGACCATGCCGGTGCTCGTGTTCCCGTCGTCCACAATCGCGTCGATGCGCTGAAACGTGCTCAAAGGTGCCGGGCTCTGGGTGATGGACACGCTGACAATCAACCCCGCGCCGCCGCCTCCGAAGTTCGACCACTCGTCATAATCCCACATCCCGCCCACGGGCGGCGTTCGTGTGTACTCCGAGAGCGTGAAATAGGGCGTGAGCTCCGGAGGCATCAGCCCATCGTTGACGTTCGGCGGAATCGTCCCCGAGTTGTCGATGATGTACTGGTTCAGAGCACGCGTGAGAATCCGCCAGGAATACGCAGTCGACGAGATCCGGGCACGCTCGGAATAGTCGAAGTACTTGGGGATCGCCACGCCCGCGAGGATCGCGAGCACCACGATCATCACCAGGAGTTCCATCAGCGTGAAGCCGTCCCGAGAACGCATGCCCGAGGTATCGGTCCTGTTTGTTTCCTGAGCGAGTCGATGTACGTCCGAATCCCCCGGACTGGCCGATATCGGACGCGATCCGTCCCGCGTGTTGCGACCCAGATCGAACAATCGCTAAACTCACTGCGTGGCACAATCCTCGCCGACAGTCTGGACCACGCGCACCCTTCTGGCGTGGATGACCGACGCCTTCAAAAAGAAGGGTCTGGAGTCGCCGCGGCTGATGGGCGAGTTGCTGATGGCGCACGTCATCGGCACCGATCGATTGAAGCTCTATACCGATGCCGACCGGCCCGCGTCCAATGACGAGCGTGAGAAGCTCCGCGATCTGGTCGCCCGCGCGCTCAAGCACGAACCCGTGCAGTATCTTGTCGGCGAGGCGTGGTTCTTCGGCATGCCACTGCGTGTCACCCGCGACGTGCTCATCCCAAGGCCGTGCACCGAGTTGATCATCGAGCACGTGCTGCTCCAAACCCGTGCCGATCCGGCGTTCGGCGGCAAAACCGGCGACGGCGTGCGCTTTGCCGACATCTGCACAGGCTCCGGGTGTATCGCCATCGCACTCGCCAAGAACCTCACAGGGGCCAGCGGCATTGCCACCGACATTTCGCCGAAGGCGATCGAAGTGGCCAAGGCCAACGCCGAGCGATTGAAGGTCGCCGACCGGCTGGAGTTTCTTCAGGGAGACCTTTGCGAGCCCATCCTCAACCACCCGCTCGGGTTCAGCGTGAGTGGGGGAGGCCGTGGTGATGCTGTCGCGGGTTCTGAAGCAATCGCCCTCACGCCCGGCGACGAGGCGGGTTCCTTTCACTTCGTCGTCTCCAATCCCCCGTACATTCCTGACAGCGAATGGAACGATCCGGCGCAGGTGGACAAGAACGTGCGAGACTTTGAGCCCGAGCTCGCTCTCCGCGGCGGGCCCGACGGCTTAAGCTGCATTCGCCCGCTCATCGAGCATGCTCCAAGACTGCTCCGCCCCGGCGGCCAACTGATGGTCGAAACCGCCGCTGCCACGGCTCGACAGGTGAGTAAGGCCCTCGGCACCCACCCGCTGATCGACCCCGCAACCGTCCGGATCATCAAGGATCAGGACGCGCTCGATCGCCTCGTCATTGCCACGCGAAGACGCGAACAGTCTGCGAACCTGTAGATTTTTCCGTGAGTTCACGAACTTCACGTGGCCACGCGTCGAAAGTATGTTAGTGTGTACAAACACACCGTGTGTTGACGTGATTGGTTCTCGAAACGCAGGAAATCCCGAGCCACACCGCGAGCGGCGATTCAGGAAGCGTGAAGGGAAATCCCATGGCGACCATCCTCCAGTCCTCTCCAGTTCGTTCGATGCTCACGCTCCGCAACGCGGCGCGAGTGCTGCTCGGTCTCGTCTCGGCATTCTGGGTCTGGTTCGTCTGTGCGGTCGGGTTCAGCGAAGGGCTCGCGACGGCCGGGTCGCACATGCTCTTGTTCCTGGTCCCCATCCTGGTGCTGAACGTGTTGGCGTGGTTCTGGCCCCGTGTTGCGGGCGTGGCATTGATCGCTGCCGCACTGTTTGCCGCGTGGTATCTCCACAACGTCTACACGTTCTGGATGATGCCCGTTCCCTTCGCCCTTGCCGCGGCCGGGCTGCTGATGGGACATGATCGCCGAAAGGACGTGTAAAAGAAATCGGCTCGGCATGGTGCCGAGCCGACTTCGATGTCCCTTGATCTACCGACGGCATCTCAGCCCGTTCAGCGCGGCAGAGCGTCAAACTTCTCCCGCACCTTGCCCCAAGTCCCCTTGCCGATGATCCCGTCGGCCTTCAAGCCGTTGGCTCTCTGGAACGCCATCACCGCGTCGTAGGTGTCTTGAGGGTTGCCCGAGACTGGCTTGCTGAACGCTCCGATGCGTGCCAGCACGATCTGGGTGCCGCGGTGCATCTGCTGCTTGGCGGCGTCGGTGCCCACGGCTTCCTTGGTGTTGAAGCTTTTAGTGGCCACCTGACGAGCGATGTTCTCCATCCACGCCGCCGGTGAGTCTGCCGCCACTGGTGCGGGAGTCACGCCCGGCCCGCTCGGACCCGGCGTGCCGCCAGCTGGCACCGGCATCGCAGGACGGCCGCCCGACAGAAGCTGCTGGATCTTGTCCATCGCCTCACCCGGCGTCGCACCCTGAAGGGGCGCGGGCAGCGACGCCACGCGGATCGACTTGCCAAGATCAGCACGCAGCGCATCGGCCTCGCGTGTCTTGTTGGCAAGCTGGCTGCGAGAGCCGTCCAGATCTTTCTTCACCGTATCCAACTCGGCCTTCTGAGCGTCGAACGTCTTCTGGAGATCATTCTTCGCCGAGTACTGCACGAGGCAGGCGATCAGCAGGCCGATGCACGCCACCACGAGGATGATCGTCAGGATGCCGCCAAAGCCGCCTCCCGATGAGGATTTGGTTGTGTTCATGCGTTCCACGCTTGCGGGGCTGCTGCTCATGGTCTACTCCGTGACCGAGTGGGGAATCCGGGTGCTCTGCCCCTGCGGGCAATGGGCATCAGGGTAAAGGGTCTGCGGCCCGGCTTCAAGCCCCCACAGGAAGGAGTCCGAACCTCAGTTCCACACGCGCCTCTTCATAACCGACAGGCCCGAAAACACCCGGACGCGTCCTAGACCAGAACGGGAATCTCCTCGAATCGGCATAGACCCGTCCACTGAAAGCCCTCGTGGAAGGTCCCCGTCTGTTTCCGCATGCAGGATGCCGATCTGCGATTTTTCCTTCGGAGCCAGCAATGAACGTGATCAAGGGCTTGATCGGCGCGGGGCTTGGTGCGATTGCCGGGGCGGCGGTCTGGGCGCTGCTCGTCTATTTCACGAACTACGAGTTCGGCTTCGTCGCCTGGGCATTGGGTGTTGCCGCAGGCTTCGGCATGATGATGGGTTCAGGAGGCAAGGGCGGGATCGGCATGGGCGTTGCCGCGGCCGTGGTCGCCGTCTTGGGCATTCTCGCGGGCAAGCTCATGGTTGCGCATGTCATCGCGACCGAGCACGTGGCACGCAGCATCGACAACATCGGCGAAGTCGAAGCCGTTGCGGCGTTGCGCGACGATGTCATGACACAATGGCTCAGCGAGCAGCGCACGATGACCTGGCCCCGGGGCATGACGCCCGAGGCCGCGCTCGAGGAGGGATATGTTCCGCCCGAAGTAGAGAAGGAAGCTTCAAACCGCTGGCGCCGCATGGATGCGAGCGATCGTCAGGACCACATCAATGGTCTGCGGGTCGCCGCGGGCCAGAGTGCTACCGAGCGCACGCTGCTGACAACGGTCGTCGCGTTCGTCCTCAGCTTTGGCTTGTTCGACCTGCTGTGGTGCGCACTTGCCCTTGGCTCGGCGTACAAGCTCGGGTCACGCGTGCCCTCGGCAGATCCCGTCGCGACAGCGCAGCCAGCGCCCGCGGCTGGGCGGCCAGCCGCTCAGCCGTCACCGCAGGCACCGATCGCGCCCCCTGCAGAAGGAGCCGTCCCTCCCGCTCCGCCGCAGGCCGCCCCAAAGCCAGCTCGGCCCGTCAAGCCCGCCTCGGCCGAGCGCGGTGCGCCGCCAGGCGCGATCGCCGACGACGAGGCCTCACGCTCGTTCTTTCGCGGAGCTGCGATTTCCGACGACTTCCCGGACCCGGCAGCCAAGTTCATCAAGAAGCGCGCCGTCTCGCCGGACGGAGCCGTCGAACAACCTGGCACGTGCATCGACCGTGAGGCCGCCTGACTCACGCGAGCGCCGGTTCATCCTCTCGCCCACGCTCGCCGCGAGCGACTATCACGCTCACGGCGGCGTCGCCCGAGACATTCACCACCGTGCGGCTCATGTCCAGCACACGGTCAACGCCCAGAATCAGCGCGATTCCTTCCGGCGGAACCCCGACACTCTGAAGGATCGCCAGCAGAAATATCAAGCTCCCACCCGGAATGCCCGGGGAACCGACCGATGCGAGTGTTGACGCAAGCACGACGCTGAGCTGGGCTTCAAGAGACAGCGGCACGCCCATGGCCTGTGCGACAAACACCACGGCGATGCCTTGATACAGCGCGGTGCCGTCCATGTTGACGGTTGCGCCAAGCGGGCAGACGAAGCTCGCCACGCGCTTGGGCACGCCCAGCCGCTCGATCGCGCATTCCATGGTGACGGGAAGCGTGGCGTTGGAACTGGAGGTCGAAAAGGCAACCAGTTGAGCCGGCGCGACACCGCGATAGAACCGCGTCGCGGACATCCCGCCCAGGATGCGCACCAGCAGCCCGTACTCGATGAAGAGGATCGACAGCAGCCCGACGATCACGCACAGGCAATACGCCCCAAGCGCCTTGAGCGCATCGGTCCCAAGTGTCGCGGCCACCGGCACGATCAGACAGAACACCGCGACCGGCGCGATCCGCATGATCAGCCCGACGATCAGCCCCATCACCTCGCCCAGCACATCGAACACGTGAATCACCGGCCCTGATCGTTCCTTGGGAATCAGCGTCAGCCCAAGTCCGAGCACGAGCGCCAAGACGATCACGCCCAGCATGTCCGCCCCCGCAAGGGCCTCAAACGGATTGCGGGGCACCATGTTCAGAAGCTGCTGCGTGAGCGAAGGCATCTGATCCACGCGCCCGGCGAGCGACTGGGCCGAGGACTTCTGCGCCTCAAGCAACGCGGCACGATTCTCCGCGCTGACAAACGAGCCGGGTTTTACCACGTTCGCGATCGTCAGCCCGATGACCACCGCGAACACCGTTGTGCACAGAAACAGTGCGAGCGACTTGCCGCCGATCCGCCCGAGTTTCCGGATGTCGCCAAGCGAGGCCGATCCGGCAACAAGCGTGAACAGCACAATCGGCACCGCGCAGAAGCGCAGCGCACGAACAAACAGATCGCCGATCAACTGATTCAGGCGCACTGCCGCCCGCACAATCTGGGCGAGCACGCTCGGCGCGTTCGCATCCGACTGCGCAAACGCGAGAAACGCCTTGGCATCGCCGATGCCCATCGCACTCCACGCCGCGGGTGTCCAGGCGGCGTTGATGATGAGTCCAACCGCAAGTCCGACGCCGAGCCCAAGCAGAACGCGCCACACGCCCGCGAACGCCGCCCAGGGACGTTTACGGGCGTTTTCGGTGGCGAGGATCGGGTCTTGGGTGCTCATGCCTTTCCTTTGTTGGACAAGGCGTCGGCGACCGTTGCCACAAGAGGCATGATCGCGTCGATTCGGCATCGCACGAGCACCTCGCGGACCACCGGTTGCACGCCCGCAATGACCATCTCTCCGCCATTGAGCTTGACCGAGCGATGGAACGCCACGATCTGTCCCACCGCAAGGCTCGAAAGATACTCAAGCCCCGAAAGATCGAGCACAACTCGTCTCGGATGCTCCGCAGCGAGCCCCGAAAGCTGCAGCCCGATCGCGTCGGCATTCGACGCATCACCGCTGCCGCTGATCGCGATCACGAGCACCTCGCCCCGCGTTTCATGCACGACCTGTACCGATCCCATCGGTCCTCCCGTCTCGATTCGTCCGATTTCCGTCGAAGTCGCCATGGTAGCGAGACGAACGCGGTCCATGTTGAAACTCTCGCACCGCCGACGGCGTAGCGTCTATGGATGGCCGCTCGCCTTTCCAAGCCCCGCATTCGCAGACGTTACCACGTCGGCCCTGGCGGGTGGCTCTATGTTGGCGTCACGGTGCTCGTCGCGCTCGGTGCCTTCAACAGCCAGAACAACCTGCTCTTCTGGACGTTCGGCCTATCGCTCTCGCAGCTCGTGGTCTCGGGCATCATCTCTGGCGCCATGCTCATGGGCGTCCGCGTCGAACGCGAATCGATCTCCGATTCGTCCGTCGGATCCGCGGTCAAGATCAACTATCGCGTCCGCAATCTCAACCGGCTTACGCCCATCATGGCCCTCACGATCGAGGAGGTCGGGCACGAGCCGCTGACCAAGCCGTCCCTCCTGAAACGGCTGTTCGGCCGGGTCCGAGCGCAACGCGACCAACCCATCGAGCCACCCATCGGGTTCATCGCCTACGTCGGGCCCCGCTCGAGCGCCCGGGTCGAGGGCTTCTCCCGCGCCGTCCGTCGCGGACGGGTGGAACTGACCGGCGTCCGCGTGCACTCCTCGTTTCCTTTCGGGCTCATCCGCAAGTCGGTTGCGATTGAGCAGCTCGCCGCCGGCGTCATCACGCCCGAAGTCGTGCAAAGCTCGGCGGGTGTGCTCGAAGCCGCCGTCCCCCTCGCGCCGATCGGGTCCATGTCGCGGCGCAGCGGCATGGGCGACGAGTTCCACGCGCTGCGCGAGTATCGCCACGGCGACAGCCCGCGCGACGTCGCCTGGCGTGCGAGTGCCCACCGCGGCAGCTTGCTCGTCCGCCAGTCTGCCGCACCCAATCCGCGCCGACTCTGGATCGTGCTGCACCTTCGCACCATCGCCGGTCAAGACGCGCTCGACGAAAAGGCCATCTCCATCGCCGCTGGCCTCGCACATGATGCCGAGAAACGCGACGTCGAGTTCGGGATGCTCGTCCCGCTCACACGCACGATCTTTCATCCGCGACGCGGCTCGGCCCATCTCCACCGGATGATGCTCGATCTCGGCCTGCTGGATCTCGGCCCCGATGACGGACGCGGACGACGCAGCGCATTCCCCGGTCACGTCCTCGGCCGGGGAGCCGCGGTCGTGGTCGTCCATGCCGGAGGCATCGACGCCAGCTTCGGCGGGCTGGATGATCGCGTCTCACACGTCGCGGCGGGCGGTCCGCCCGGAGTGAGCGTTGAGCCCGCCGCGGAGCGTGCCGCATGAGCGTGAGCGCTCGCTACACAGATCTCCTGCACCTGGTCGCCGCGCTCTCGAGCGTCAGCTTTCTGGTCGCCGACGAACAGGCGTTCCTGCTGGTCGTGGCCCTTCCCGTCATCGGCGTGAGCTGGCTCCTCTGCCGCGGTGAGCGCGCCGACACGCCGCCCGCCATACCTCGGATCATCGTCAACGTGCTCGTGCTCTGCGTGATTGTCTACGCCGTGCTCCGTACCGCCGGTCCGCGCGGCGATGAGCCGATCGTCTCAACCCTCGGCCAGTTCCTGGTCATGCTCACCCTGCTGAAGCTCTTTGATCGCCGCGCCGAGCGCGATGATGCCCAGCTCATGGCCCTCAGCGTCTTCGTTGCGATCGCCGCGGTGCTGACCTCCAACGCGCTGCTCGTGGGCGCGGCGCTCCTCGGCGTGCTCCCCGCCGTCATCATGGCCGCCATGCTCTGGCAGGTCCGCGCAGGCCAGATCCGCCTGCACGCCGCGGCGAAGAGCGCTGGAATCGGCCCCGCCGCTCAACGCCACATCGGCGCGCCGATCCGCGGCTTCCGCAGCGGATTCGTCGGCATCGCTCTCGCCGCTGTCTTTTCGGCGATGGTCTTCGCCAGCATCCTCTTCGTCGTCATTCCACGCGGCTTTGGCAGCGAGATCCTCGGCCGCTTCGGTGTCGTCCGCGAAACACGCATCGGCTTCCGCGAATCCGTGCAGCTCGGCCAGGCCGGCCTGCTCTCCGAAGACCCGACGCCCGTCATGGACGTCAAGATCACCACCGGCGACGGCGAAACCTACGGCTCCGAGCACCTGCCCATCTATCTCCGCGGCGGCGCACGCGATCAGTACGACCCGGAACGCCGTCTGTGGCAAGAGTCCACCATCGAAGACGCCCGCGCCGGCCGAGGCGGTTTCCCGGGCATCCGCGGAAGCTCCGGCATCCGCCAGCGATGGGCCTCGTGGTTCCGAAATCGCCGCGTGGTCCCCATCCGCGCCGAAGAACCGCGTCAGGTTGATCTGAGTCCTGGCGTCGAGTGGACCATCCGCTGGCCGGATGCCGCGCGCGATCTCGATCGTTCCATCACCGGCCAACGCATCCAGAGAATCACCGTTCGGCGCGAGGTCGACAGCAACATCCTCTTCGCCCTCTGGAGACCCGTCGGCATCACCGTCGAACGCTCCGGCAAGCTCATCTTCGCTCCGGAGTTTGGCACCCTCCGCCGCACAGAGAAACTCTCCGCTCGCACCACCTACACCGTCCGCAGTCTGGTCGGCGGCGATCAACCCTTGCCGATCATGCCCGAACTGGGCTTCCAGCAGGGCCAAGTCGCCGACCTTGCCGCGAGCATTCTGAAGAACCGTGATATTCCAACCACCGGGCCCGAAGTCTCTCCGCGCCAGATCGCGATGGCGATACGTGACCATCTCCATCGAAACTACACCTACACCACCGAGATGATCGCCCCGCCAGAGGGCGTTGACCCGATCGACTACTTCCTCTCTCAGAGCAAGCAGGGCCACTGCGAGTACTTCGCGAGTGCCATGACCGCGCTCTGCCAGTCCGTCGGGCTCCCGGCTCGCGTCGTCTCGGGATATCTCAGCACCGAGTTCAGCTCATCCAGCGGCCAGTATCTCATCCGCGAATCCAACGCTCACGCCTGGGTCGAGGTCTTCATCACCACCGACACCGCCACCGGCCGCGGCCGATGGGAACTCTTTGACCCTTCGCCCCCGAGCGATATCGAACGCGTCCACCGTCCGCCCAGTGGCGTGCTCGCCAGCATGCGATCCTGGTACGAAGCCCTCGAACTCGGCTGGGCAAGCTCCGTTGTCGGCTTCGATCTCTCCGCGCAACGCCGCCTCTTCGGAGCTCGCCAGAGCGAGGCCCCCGCGGCTCTGCAAAGCGTCAGTGATCGCCTCGTCAGCTGGCTCTCAAACAGAGATGCCGACGCTCGCAACCGCAGCACCATCCCCGCATGGATCCGCTGGACACCGGTCATCATCGCGAGCGCCGTCGTCCTCGGGTTCGTGCTCTACCGCTGGTTTCTGCGACGTCGATCCCCGAAGCTGGCCAAGCAGCGATCGGATTTGCGCGCCATGCCCACCTTCTATCGCAGAGCACTCAAATCACTGGCAAGGGCCGGACTCGCCCGACCACAGGGACGCCCCGCCCTTGCCCATGCACACGCGGTGGCACGCGATCACCCCGATCTCGCCGACGCTCTGCTCGCGCTCACACGCCGCTATTACCAGGTGCGATTCGCCGGCGTCCCACTCACAACTTCGGACATGGACGCGGCCCGTGCAGAACTTCGGAAGCTGCAAGCCCTGCTCGCTCGCCGTCACCAACCACGTTCCAAGGTCTGATATCCACCACCCCGCTTTGGCGTCCGTCCCGCACAGATCGCACGCTCGGTGTGCCCGTCGAGCCGCGTCGTCCGGATATCGCCCACGACTGGTCTTTCTCCCACCGTCTGCCGATGCCCCCTCCGTGGGCCTGATCGCCCGCATGGCGACATCGCGGCTGGTGCGAATCTCCCCAGCTCGCAGCCCCTCCCGTTTCACCTCAAGAGCGAGAACTCAACGTGCCCGCATCCAGATCACGCACCGAGCACTGGCGCGAATCCCTGAACAAGGTCTTCGAACGCGGCGGCGCGCTCGAGATCTCCGTTGACCGCGGCAATGCCGAGAACGCCGACCCCGCTCGCGGCGCAGATCTCGTCTGGCGCGTCAAAGTGCTCCGCATGACCGATTCAACCATCGTCATCGAGCCCCCGGCCGCTTGCGGCGCGACCATCCCCATGGGCGCGGGCGTGCGACTCGTCGCCGCCATGTCGATCGGCCAGAACCGCTGGATGTTCCACACCCAGACCCTCGGTCAGGTCGATGCCGGCCCGGGCCGCCCCAAACTGCTCGTGCTCCAGATGCCCACCGGCGTCGAACGCTGCACCCGCCGCGACTTCTATCGCATCTCCACCGCCGATCTCAAGCTCCCGCGTGTGCAGTGCTGGCCGCTGCTCGATCCAACCTCGATCCGCGCTCCTGAGGCCGCCAACCGGGCACAGATCACCGATCTCTCGCGCACCAACGCCGTGCTCGGCGTCGAACTCGATCAGGGCGAATCGATCCTCCTGCCCGAAGTCGGCCCCATGTTCAACGCCCAGCTTCTCAACGTCTCCGGCGGCGGCCTCGGTCTCCTCCTGAGCAACGACGACACCCGCGTGCTCAGCAGCCGTCCCTTTATCTGGCTCCGACTCGACCTTCGGCCGGATATCCCGGCTCCGATCGCCGTCACCGCTCGCGTCGCCCACACCCACATTGACTCGGGCGCCAATCTCTACGCCGGCCTGGCCTTCGATTTCACCCACAACGCCGACCACCGCACCTTCGTGGTTGACCAGTTTGCCAAGTACATCCAGGGGCTCTCCCGTCGCCAGGGTGGCTCCAGCCGCGCTCAGGCCGCCTGAGCCTCATGGGGCGGCTCTTCACTGCCGTCTCCGGACCTCGCCAGTCACCCACAACCTTCGCACATCTGCAACCGCCCGCCCACACGCGGCGGATACGATGGTCTCACTTGGCCCAGAAGCCAAGATCACTACACGAGACCATTCCATGAGCATCGATCACGAAAACTCATCGGCACCAGTTCACACCGGGCACGTCACCCTCGACCCCGACGCCAAGCACGACCCCCACGCGACACGCTTCGGCGACTTCCTGAAGGCCTCCATCAAGTTCGAGGCCTCCGACCTCATCATGAAGACGGGCCAGAAGCCCAAGATCCGCCTGCGCGGTGCGCTCAAGCCCCTGGACACGACTCCCGTCAGCTTCGAGGAGTTCATCCAGATCACCAAGCACATCCTGACCGAAGAGCAGATGAAGGATCTGCACCACTACGGCTCCGTCGACTTCGCGTACGACTATGACGACATGACCCGATTCCGCGTCAATCTCTTCCAGGCCCGCGGCAAGCTCTCCGTCGCCGCCCGCCGAATCTCCGCCAACATCCGCAGATTCGAGGACCTCTACCTCCCCAAGGCCATGGAAGAAATTGCCATGCAGCCCCAGGGCATCGTCCTCCTCTGCGGCGTCACCGGCTCGGGCAAGTCCACCACCATCGCCGCCATGCTCGATTACGTGAACGAGCGCAAGCCCGTCCACATCGTGACGATCGAAGACCCCATCGAGTACATCTTCACCGACAAGAAAGCCACGATCAACCAGCGCGAGATCGGCATCGACTGCCTCGACTTCAAGATCGCCCTCCGCGCCCTCGTCCGCGAAAATCCCGACATCGTCCTCGTCGGCGAAATGCGCGACAAGGAAACCTTCGAGGCCGCTCTTCACGCCGCCGAGACCGGCCACTTGGTCTACGGCACCATCCACGCGTCGAGCACCACCCAGACCTTCAGCCGAATCTACGGCCTCTTTGAGTCCGAGGAAGTCGAGCAGGTCCGCCGCATTCTGGGCTACCAGATGCGAGCGTTCGTCTATCAGAAGCTCCTCCCCACGCTGCACCAGAACATCCACCGCATCCCGGCGCTCGAGATCATGATCAACAACGCCGTCGTGCGCAAACACGTGCTGGAAGGCCGCGAGGGCGAGCTCCGCGAGTATCTCAATGCCATCGAAGCCCGCCAGATCGGCATGATCGACTTCAACGAGTCCCTCGTGCAACTCGTCGAGCAGGAATACATCCACATGCGCGTCGCGCTGGAGAACAGCCCGAACGTCGACGACCTGCAGATGCGCCTCAAGAAGCTCGGCTGACCGGCTCTGGCTCTGGGTACCCCCACGCTCCGCGTGGGCTCTTCCTCACCCAGCCGCAAAGCTATCGCAAGTCATACCCACACCCGCCGCAGAACCCGCGGCGGATCCATCGTCGGCTGCGCCAGCGGTCGAAGCCGTAGCACAGCAGCCACGCGCACCGATATGCGATCCAGCAGACGAACGCCAGCGCAAGCGCCGCGTCAAGATGCACGGCGTATCCAAAGTGATACTGTTCTCCAGGATTTTTCGCTCGCCAGAGCGTGAGTTGGCCGTTTCGCTCCAGCAACACGTCCCAGCTCACCCTTCCATGGTCGGGATGCCGAAAGCGCAGTGTTGACACGAAGGCCACTGGCCAGCCGATCGGCCATCTGTGCAAGCGGGGAAGGAGCTCAAGGCCCGGAGTCAGGCCGAGGCGGTCGAGCGGGGTCTTTGGATCCACACCTTTCTCGATCGCCGATTGCGCGATCCGTGCATCAGCGTCGCGCGATCCAACAATCTCATGCACATCGGCCATGCTCAGTGCGAGTGTCGCGGCTGGCCATGCGTTGTAGAAAATCGGAAGCCCACGCGTGTGGTGCAGAGCGAGAAAGGCCGTCAGGCCTGCGGCCGTCAGTGCTATGGCCGCCTTCGTCCATTTCCGAAATCCGAAACCTGCCGCGAGAGCTCGCAGAACAAGGACGGCAACGACCACAAGTCCGGACAACGCGCAGATCCCGACGAAAGAAACCGAGTATGCGACCTGATCCTCGGTCCCTGTGTAGAACCAACTGACCCCTGTCGCGGCAAACATAGGGCCACGCCAAATGGCCGCTGACCCGGGGGGGAGCCCCGTGGGCGAGACCGTTCGGGTGGTCTCAAGCCACGGAATGGGCCACCCGCGACGGCTCGTCCCTGCCCATCGAGACGTGCGATCATCAACACGGAACAGTTGGACTGAGGATTGCGCCGGACAGAATTGCCACGGAGTCTGTGTGGTCATCAACAGCCGGACCCATGTATCGCCGCTTTCTGGGTCGGACGCAAGGTCGCCAAGGGTCCTGCCACCTTCTGCCAGAGCAACGCCCGGATACCCAGCAAAGCTCGCTCCGATCGGTGCGCGGGTGTACGTCTCGACCGTGTAGAAAACCACCGCGATCAGCACCGCCAGCACCGCGATGCTCGGCACAATCCACTGCCATCGCTTGCGACGGCCGACGGCATCCGACCCGCTCCCCTCCCCGCACTCGGGACAGATCACCCCGCGCGGATGTGTCGCGGGTCCGCCGGAGTCGTTCTGCCGCGAGGATCGGGATTGATCATGGTCCACAGCGACTGCTACCACGCCGTTCGAGTCTGGGTGCACGAATACGCCAAGCAGATGAGCGGTGCCTCAGATATCGACCATCCACGATTCGGAGCGACCGAGCCGAAGGGTCATCCCCCCGGCAGAGTCTGGCATCAGAAGTTGACCGGCCATGAGCTCGCTGAGGGTTCCAAAGCAAGGAAAATCAGCAAAAAAATCGGGGCGAAGCCCCGAAGCCGCGTTCTAGAGGATGGCCGAGATTGCTTTTTGGCTTGGAAAAACGATGGTCTGATCTTGAACAATGAGTTTTCCACAGTGATTTTTGCTGGATTCGAGTTGAAAGGGCCGACCAAATCCGCTACAAGATGCCAATACGTGTGCGATGGATCGCACGCAACTGCATCACTGGAGAGTCAAGACCATGGCGAAGAAAGCTGCTGCCCCCAAGAAGCCGGCCCCGAAAAAGCTCACCCCCTCGGCCAAGCCGCGCAAGAAGAGCGAACTGTTCAACATCATCGCCGAGCACACCGAGCTGTCCCGCAAGCAGGTCGCCGGCGTGTTCGACGTCCTCGGCGTCGTCATGAAGACCGACCTCGCCAAGCCCGGCGAGAACAAGCCCAAGGAGTTCGTCGTCCCCGGCATGATGAAGGTCAAGAGCATCTTCAAGCCGGCCTCCAAGGCCGCCACCAAGCCCAACCCCTTCAAGCCAGGTGAAATGATGACCGTCAAGGCCAAGCCGGCAAAGACCGTCATCAAGATCCGCCCCCTGAAGGCCCTTAAGGACATGGTCTGATCTCAGCCCGGTTGGCTTCAGGGCCACCGGAAAGATCTTCCCGTCCATTCTTTGGATCCTTCGATGCGCCCTGTGGTCTTCACGGGGCGTATCTCTTTTTGTTGATTGGCACCCTTCCGCAGTCCTGCCCAGAAGACCGGATGAAGTGCTCCGGAATCCACTCGGATTCGGCAGAACTGCACGCGTTGCGTGAGTCGAGCTTGCGGCACCCGAGGGGTGCGACCTCAGAATCTGTCCTGAAAGCCACGTGTCGAAACGATCTTGAGGTACTTTTTGCCGCTTTTTCTCGCCGCAGATGCGGCTTTGGTCTCGATATCGCGTATCGATATCATGAGCCGGGCTTTGCCCGGTGCTGTTGCCGTGTCGGAGTCCGAGATCAGGGGTGGCCGTCGGCTGGAGATCGCACGCGATGTCGATTGATCCTGCGGAAATGAAAGGCCGGAAACTCGGTCGCGTGCTGACCAAGCTCGGCAAGGTCACGCGCGAGCAGGTCCACGAAGCCCTCGCCATCCAGAAAAACCGCAAAGCCCCGATCGGTCAAATCCTCATCGAGCTGGGTTATTGCACCCAGCGTGATGTCGCCGAGTCTTTGGCCGGTCAGGCCGGGATGGGGTATCAGGACTTGACCGGGTTCACGCTCCCCGACGAGGTTCGGGATTCGGTCGCGGCGGAAACCGTTCAGTCGTACCAGGTCATCCCGGTTGAGTACAACCCGCGGTCCAAACGACTCCGGATCGCGATGAAAAGCGCGGACAACTTTCGCGCGGTGGACGACCTTCGGCTGCTCATGGGGTTCAATGTCGAAGCTGTGGTCTCGGACGCGGCCCAGATCGATGCCCTGATCAAGAAGCACTATTCCAAGGGCGAGAGCGTCGCCAACGTCGTCAGCGAGCTGGCGGCGGACAAGAAGTTCGAGCAGCTTGCCGGCAAATCGTCGGCGTCGATCGACATCGAAGCCCTTTCGGAAGCCGCCGAGGACAACAAGGTCGTTCGGCTGTTGAACCTGGTCTTGCTCCAGGCGATCAAGGACCGGGCGAGCGATATCCACTTTGAACCCTTTGAAAAGGAGTTCAAGATGCGGTATCGCATCGACGGCGTGCTGTACGAAATGGTTCCGCCGCCCAAGCACCTTGGTCCGGCGATCACCAGCCGCGTGAAGGTCATGGCGAATCTCGACATCGCCGAGCGACGATTGCCGCAGGACGGGCGTATCGAGTTGAACATCAGCGGCGCGCCCGTCGATCTGCGTGTGAGCGTTCTTCCCACGATGCACGGCGAGAGCGTCGTGATGCGTGTGCTGGACCGCTCGAATGTGCAGCTCAAACTCGATCGCATCGGCCTGCGTGAAGACGATCTGACGAGCGTTCGCCGCCTGATCAATCGTCCGAACGGGATCGTGATCGTCACCGGCCCGACGGGTTCGGGCAAGACGACCACGCTGTACGCCGCCCTCGCGGAACTGAACGACATCGAGACCAAGATTCTCACCGCCGAGGACCCGGTTGAGTACGACATTGACGGTCTCTGCCAGTGCCAGGTGAACGTCGAGACAGAAACGACCTTTGCCCGCCTGCTGCGATCGTTCCTGCGTCAGGATCCCGACGTGATCCTGGTCGGCGAGATCCGCGATCTGGAAACCGGCAACATCGCGGTGCAGGCGTCGCTCACGGGCCACCTGGTGCTCAGCACGCTGCACACCAACGACGCGCCGAGCTCGATCCTGCGCATGCTCGATCTGGGCATCGAGGGCTTCCTTCTCACCGCGACGATCGAAGGGATCGTTGCCCAGCGGCTGGTCCGCACGATCTGCTCCAAGTGCAAGGAGCAGTACGAGCCGCGTGAGGAAGAACTGATGGAACTCGGGCTGCTGCCCGAAGACATCGGCGGGCGCAAGCTCTTCCGCGGCAAGGGCTGCGACAACTGCCACGGCTCCGGGTACCGCGGCCGCATGGCGATCTTTGAGATCATGACCATGGACGACACCATGCGCGACATGATCATGAAAAAGGCCTCAACGAACTTGCTGCGCGACTACGCCCGCAAACGCGGGATGCGCACGCTGCGAGAGTCCGGGCTCATGGCCATCTACGAGGGCCAGACGACGATCGACGAGGTCGTCCGCGAGACGATCGCCGAAGAGGGCTGATCCCAAGTGTGCTTCACGCGGCGAATGCCGCGATGTAATCGAGTGTCCGACGGGTTTCGAGTTCCCAGAACACGCCAGCGCCGGGCTCGTGCACCAGACGCACGCACCGGCTTGCCATGGAGGTTGAATCGGCATGGCCACCTTCCAGTACGAAGCCTTGAACGCCGCCGGCAAGCCCCAGAAGGGCACCGTCGAAGCCACCACGACCGAAGAAGCGATCCAGCGGATCAAGGGCCAGGGCTTCTTCCCGACCTCCGTGCGCGAGCAGAAGCAGAAAGCCAAGGCCGCGGGCGGGGCCGAGGGTGAGAAGACGGCCAAGAAGAAGAAAAAGGAAGTTGGCTTCTCGATCGGCAAGGTCAAGGCCAAGCAGCTCACCACATTCACACGCCAGCTCTCCACGCTGCAGGACGCCGGTCTGCCGCTCCTGCGATCTCTGCAGATTCTCGAGAGCCAGCTCAAGCCGGGCAAGCTCAAGAGTGTTCTGCAGGAAGTCTGCGAGGATGTCGAGGGCGGCACCAGCTTGTCCGAATCCATGGCCAAGCACCCCAAGGCCTTCAACCGTCTGTACACCAAGATGGTGGCCGCGGGCGAGGTCGGCGGCGTGCTGGACATCATCCTCCAGCGACTCGCCGAGTTCATGGAAAAGGCCCAGTCGCTGAAGCGGAAGATCCGCGCGGCGATGATCTATCCCGTCGCAGTCGTCATCATCGCCACGGCGATCCTGACGTTCATCATGGTGTTCATCATCCCGAAGTTCGAGGAGATCTTCCGCGACTTCGGCGTGGCTCTCCCCGCGCTGACGCGATGGCTGATCAATACCAGCCGCTGGGTCGCCGGCACCAACGTCGGACAGTCGATCCCAGGGTGGGTGTTCATCGTGGCATCGCCGTTCCTGATCTGGATCTTCTTCAAGCTGGCACGCAAGAGCCCGCCCGGGCGTGCCGCGCTCGACACCTTGATCTTCTGGATGCCCGTCATCGGCGGCCTTGTGAAAAAGACCGTCACGGCCCGATTCACACGCACCCTCGGCACGCTGATCGCGGCGGGCGTGCCGATCCTCGAGGCGGTGCTCATCACACGCGACACCTCGGGCAACTACGTCTTTGAGAAAGCGTTGAACAAAGTCCACGACTCGATCCGCGAGGGCGAGAGCTTCGCCGGGCCGCTGCGCGAGAGCAAGGTCTGCGACGCGATCGTGGTGAACATGATCGACGTCGGCGAAGAGACGGGCGACATGGACGTCATGCTCATGAAGATCGCCGACAACTACGACGAAGAAGTCGACGTCGCCGTCGGCGGCCTCATCAAGCTGATCGAGCCGCTGCTGATCGTCTTCCTCGGCGGTGCGGTCGGCACGATCGTCATCGCGATGTTCCTCCCGCTGGTGGCCATGATCGAATCCCTCCAAGGCGGAGCCGTCTGATGCGAAGTGCACGCACACAACGCCGGTTCGCCGCCCGCGGGGGCTTCACGATCGTCGAGGGCGCGGTGGTCTTCGGGATCATCGCGCTGCTCGGCGGGATCCTGCTGCTGGCCTTCCGCGGTGCTCGCGCCGGCGGCGATGTCGCCGCGGAACGCGCCCTGGTGGTCTCGCTCAAGATCGCTGTGGAGCAGTTCAAGCAGCAGTTCGGGTTTCTCCCGCCGCTGGTGGTCGATCGCACGCCCGGCCCAGGCGGGGCTCAGGTGCCTATCTCCAGCCAGGATGATCCGGTGGTCTGGCGGGCGGCGGATCTCGCCGACCCGATGCCGGTGATCAACGACGGCGGGCGACGCTTCAGCGAACTCTCGCTCACCTATTACATCGTCGGCACGCTCCGCAAGGAAATCGACGGCGTTGATGGTCCGGGCTTCACCACCCCAGCGAAGAACGGCTCATTCTCTCGAACGGGCCGCACGATCGACCCGCTGCTGGATCCGAGCAGCCGCAAGACCAAGCGTGGATCCAATCGGTTGTACAACAACCCGAGCAACCCGACGATCTCGCAGATTCTGGATTACTGGTCCGACGTTTCCAACCCGAGCGAGGCGCGGGTAATCCGGTATTACCGGTGGCTGCCGACGTTCTACACCGAGCGGGGCCAGTTTGCTGCACCGACACCCGAAGACGTGGGCAAGATCCGCAACGACAACATCCCGCTGGTGGTCGGCGATCCGAGGACCAATCCCGGTCTGCGCAGCGCGGAGTTTGCGATCGTCTCCTGCGGCCCTGACCGTCTCTTCGGCGACGAGCCGATCGCCGAGATCCGCGACCGTCTGAAGCTGGATGCAGCGACGAGCGAGCAGCAGGCCCGGGCCAAGGCGATCGAAGACAACATCGTGGAGGTGGGCCGATGATGCACACTTTCCAGATGCGGCGTGCGATGCGCGGCGCGTTCACCGTGACCGAACTGCTGGTCGTGATCGTGCTGATCTCGATTCTGGTGCTGGTCGCGGTTCCGAGTTTCCAGTCGATGGTGTATTCCTCAGAGGAAGCGCTCGCCGAGTCGCAGCTTCGCGGCGGAATCCGCGCGGCACGCGACGTGGCGGTGCGGTCTTCGGCGGGCAACGACGGGGCCGCGGTGATCTTCTTCGATCGCGGCGGGCGCACGACCGTCGTGCCGTGCGTCAAGGCGGGCGAACTCATCGAGACGACTCCGAGTGCCAATGGCACGCGGGTGAGTCGGCGCGAGGTCTTTGCCGCTGCAGGCCCGGCGGTGCAACTGCCCAAGAACTTCATGCTCCGCGCGTTCTTGGCTCCGCAGACGATTACCGACGAGTACTACGGGTTCAACTCGGCTTCGACCGGGTATCAGGTGAACGAGTCGAACTGGGTGTTCCCAGAGACGGACTTCTTCAACGTTGAATCCAACGCCGCGGGGCTGGATCGCAACACGTTTCTCGTGCGCTTCGAAGCCGGCACCGGCGCGCTGGTCGGGGCGAGCACCGAGCCGGTGCTCGTCTTTGCTCCGCGTCGCAGCTCGACCGAACGTGGTGCGGCTCCGTTCAACACCTTCCGCGCTGACAAAGACGGCGTTGAAGATCCGGTGCGTTTCGTCCGCCGCGTGCTCAATGCGCCCGGGCTGACTACGCAGCAGAAGACGGTCCTGCTCGGTCGCGACTCGTCAGACGTGGTCATGGCTCGGCCCGTGCAGCAGCTCGCGCTCTATGACGAGACGCGTCTGGCTTCAGCCCTGCGAGCACGGATCGATCCGGACTCCGGCAGCATCTACGTCGCCCCGCGGCAGACCGGCGATGTGCAGCAGTTCGGTGGCTACACCCCGAAATATGTCGACGCCCAGCCGTCGGGCATCCAGATCTCTCGCATCAACGACTGGATCGAGGGCGACACCGATCTCGACGGTCAGTTCGAGGCCGGCGATCAGGGCGATCGCCCACTCGCGCGGCTGTACACGTTGGATCGCTACACCGGCTCGCTTCGCCCCATGCCCGTTCAGCGGAAGATCGCCCCATGAATACGCACTCCCACACATCCTTCCGCGGCGGGTTCTCGCTGATCGAGATCCTCATCTCGATCCTGATCCTGTCACTCGGGCTGCTCGGTCTGGGCGCGCTGTTTCCGGTGGTCATCCGTGAGCAGCGCAACGGCACCGACGCGATCAACGGCGTCATCGTCTCCAACGCCGCCCGCGCCACGCTCGCGTCGGCCAACTGGGCCAACGCGCTCCCGGATGCGGGCGGCCAGCCCCACCCGGCCCGCGGCCTGATCGATCCGACCTCGTTCCTGTGGGATCGCATGCGATACTCGGCGGGTTCTCCCGGCGGGCCCGGCGCGGTGCGCAACAACACCACAGTGAGCAGCGGCCTGGCCGAGGGGTATCAGCGTCGCAACAACGACAACGACCCGCCAACCTCCGGCATGCGTGCTCGCAATCAGGCCTACGCGTTCGGCGAGTGGCTTGGTGAAGAACTCATCGAACTCGACACCGGCAAGCTCGCGCTCGGACACTTTGATCTCGCGGGCGTGCCCTTCGCAGGCGTTTCGGGCACCGTGCGCGGCTATGTGGACCTGCCGGTGGCGGCGCGACTGCTCCCCTCGGGGCCGGGCGTGCGGCCGATTTATGTCTGGGACGTCGCGTTTCAACGCGTGCCGGGCAAACGCACGCTCAATAGCGGACAACTGATCGCTGAGCCGTTTGATGACGGCGTCCGTGCGGCGATCTTTGTGCGCCGCATCGATCCGCGCATCAAGACTCCTGACGACATCGGCTACGCCGAAGCGCTCAGCGGGTTCAGCCGAGTCGATGGCAACACCCTCGCGCCCGAGCAGCGTCGCCTGCCCGTCGGCGAGAACAACGACGGCGTGCCGACGCTTGATGGCACGGATGGTTCCGGCGGCCTGCGATACTCGGCGATCCAGACCATTGCGGTGCGGTTTGACTTTGACGACTCCGGCACCAACGCGGCGACGTATGGGTTTCGTGATCGACTGTACTTCGCGACCGGCGGCAATCCGGCTGAACTCCAGCGTGCGTATGCGTTTCTGCGCCAGCCGGGTCAGAAGATCGTTGACAATCTCGGCAATATCTACTCGGTCGTCGGTTTCGGCAGCCAGCCAGGCGCCGCCGGTGCGAACGCAGACGGCGACCCCACTGGCGACCCGGATTACTTGAAGATCGATCCGCCCGTGCCCGAAAGCGTGACGATCGACGACACGTCGCTGCGAGCGACCGATCCCGATCGGGTGGCGATTCGCCAGGTCGCGTACACGCGGCAGCCGCCGGTGTCGATCACTCTTGTTGATCTTTTGCGCGGAGGCCGCCAGTGAGTGCGAAACTGTTGAAGCACACGCCCGAGTCGCTCCGCGCACGCGCGGGCGCGGGGTTCACGCTGGTTGAGATGCTCATCGCCGTGGGCGCTGTAGCGCTCATCTCGATCGGTCTGGCCCGCCTCTTTGCCTCCACCGGCGAGACGGTGCGCGTCGGGCGGCGTGTGAG
Organism: Phycisphaerales bacterium; assembly: GCA_019750095.1. Lineage (GTDB taxonomy): Bacteria > Planctomycetota > Phycisphaerae > Phycisphaerales > UBA1924 > UBA4658. The sequence goes on along the minus strand of JAIEOW010000026.1, from coordinate 13,186 downwards.
CACGCTGAACGAGGCCGCGTCAACGCTCGAGCGTCAGATCCGCAAGGATGTCGCCTCGATGACCCGCGAAGGGTTCCTGGTCATTCGTCACAAGAACATCGACGGCACCGCACCCAATGGCGGTGTGCTTCTCAGCGAGGACGACACCGGGGCCAACGCCCGCACTCGACGCGCGGATGAACTCGTCTTCTTCGGCGCGGGCAAGTTCACCTCCATGCGCGAGCCCGTCTATCCCACGCGCCAAGCCGTCGGCAACGCGGCGAGAATCTACTACGGCCACGGCGTGCGCGATCGTCGCCTGGAAGATCCGACCGCCGCGGGATATCTGCTCGACAGCGATCCGATCATCGATCTGGATCCCGACACACTCACCAACTGGCCAGAGCTTGGCACGACCGGCGTCAATGAGTTCGCGTCCAACTGGGCGCTGCTCCGCCATGTGACCGTGCTCGCTCGCCCGTCGCTCACCGATTCCACGCCCCCGGCCGACGCGCCAACCTTTGCCAGCACCTCGGCCCAGTGGCGCGACTCCATCGCCCAGGTCGGTCTGCAGCCCGCCGCCGTCAGCATCTTCCGGCTCGATCCGCTCAATGGCACCGACGACATCCTCGGCGGCGGTTATCGCACATCCGCAAACCCCGCCGTGCAGCTCGGGCTCACCGGTCAATGGGCTCGCAGCGGCTTCCCTCCCGTCTACTCTCGCTTTGCCTCGGGCGTTGTCGATGTCGCCAGCGTCGATCTCAGCTTGATCCGTAATCGCGTGCTCTCGCTTCCCAATCGCGTGCTGCTGAAGGCCCCGGGTTCCGCCGCCGAACGCTTCGAGCCGGGCGAAGTCCAGTTCACCTCTACCGCGAACAACCCCAACGGGTCCGCGCATCTGATGAAGATGCTCATGGCCTCGGCTCTTCCCAGCGCGCCCGCCGAGATCGATGGTCCGCCCGCGCCGAATCAGAATCCGACCGGCGTTCCCGAGCAGCGCATGCTCTGGGCCCCCGTGCCCGCCGACTTTACCGGGCTCGTGTCCAATGCCTCCAGCACGCGCTGGCCCGCGAACGAGCCCTGGCGACGCCAGGATCAGATCATGCTCACCTCCACCCCCGTGGTGGTGGGGTGCACAGAGTTCATCGTCGAGTGGTCCTTCGGCGATGTTTCGCCCGTCAACTCCGGCGGCCAGGCCACGCGCAACACCGGCCAACTCATCTGGCACGGCCTCTCGCGCTGGGAAGACACCGACGGCAACGGCCGCATGGACCCGTACGAGACCGCGTTCGCCGGCCCATACCGCAATCAGAACCGCAACACCGGCGGCGGGTGGGATGGCGCGCTCGGACGCGATCGCTACACGCAGATCACCGAATCCGGCTTCGCCCGCAACGTCCCCGCGTCGCTCATCCACTGGCCCACCAATATCGCCTTTGACACCGGCGCGGGCACGCCGCTCGCTTCGCCAGAGACGCCGCTCTATTCCTTCTTCGGCTATGTCGATCCAACCTATCGCAACGAGCCGTATGACCCGGCGAAACCGACGACGCTCGAATGGCCGTGGCCCAAGCTGCTGCGGTTCACCGTGACACTGGTGGACCCGTCGGACCCGCTGGCCGAGCAGACGTATCAGTTCATCGTCGAGTTGCCGACCGAGAAGCAGTGATCCCGCGAGCCGGTGTCTTCAGCCGCCGCAACTGTTCAGCATCCCTCGCATCGCATCATGTCTTGAGTTCGTAGTCCGGAGTATTCGCGATGTCCGATCGAATGAAACTTCCCGCCCCCGAAGCGCCCGTGCGCGTGGGACACGCCGAGCGTCTCCGCCGCGTTGCACTGCGACGCCGCGGCACCGTTCTGCTGATGGTCGTGGGGGTGCTTGCGCTCCTGGCGATCATCGCGGTGGTCTATGCCACCCTGGGCCGGGCCGATCGCAGCGCGAGCGCCACGCTCGTGCAGCAGCAGCGCTCCGACTTGCAGGTGGCCACCGTCGCCGACTACTTCGCCTCGGTCATCGCCGATTCGACCTTTGCGCGATACACCGAGCCGAACTTCTTCAATCCCAACTCAAGCAACGTTCCCACCGCCGTCACCGGCGCGTATCAGTTCACCCGCGGCTACACCTATCCCTGGACCGATGAGTACTTCGTCTCGATCCCAGTCGATACGACGATCCTGAGCAACTCCGGCGTGGCTCTGCCGACGCAAGCCAACGGCCTCGCCCAGTACTCTCGCTTCAATCCCACCGGCGATAATCCGAACTTCTGGCGAGACGCCAGCGGCAACGCCCAGCTTCTGGACCCGCGCGAGTTCGGCGATCCCTTCCTCGCCGCTTCGCGTCCGACGTATGTCAATATCACTCCCACCGCCGCTGACCAGGTGCGTTTCCTTCCGGCACGCCAGCGCGACTGGGCGCACATCTCCAACTTCGCCCCCAGTGGCAACTTCATCAACCTCGCCAACCTCCGCCCCGAGCACGGCGGGTTCGCCGCCAAGCACGGGTTCAGCGCCGCCGGTCAGCTCAGCTACGGCCTGACACTCTTCAATCCCACCTCCGGCGTCTCGTTCCCGGTGAATGCAACGCAGACACTCCCGGATCGTCCGACCCGTCTGGATGACCCGGCCAGTCCGCCCGCTCGCGTCGCCAGCCCGCTGGTGCCCGCACACTGGACGAGCGATCAGGTCTGGGCATTCCGCCCGGCATCGGACACCACCCACCAGCCGACTCAGTTTGAGTATCTGCTGAACCAATGGGCCGACACCGACGGCGACGGCTTCGTCGACGCCCGCTGGTTCATGCTCGATCGCATCGAGAACTTTGACCCCGGCACCAACGAGGCCATCGTCCGCTCCGTCGTGCCCACCGGCAGCCGCCTGCGCTATGTCTTCGCCGCCCGCGCCGTCGACAACTCGTCGATGGTCAACGTCAACGTTGCCACCGACTTCCTCAACGGCCCGCTCACGCTCACCGGCGTCGGCACCGCGGCGAACATCGCCACGCCGCCGACCACGACGCCGACCACCGACGACTTCGCGCCCCCCGGCCTCACGCCCGCCGATATCGATCTCGCCCGTCTGCTCACCATGCGTGACGCGTTCAACGACGCACGCAACAACTGGAATCTCCCCGCGACGGGCATCGCCGGCTTCCCCAACGGGGCCGACCTGAACGATCGCGCTCCCGACTATCAGTTCAACGTCACGGGCACCGCCGGCGCACGCACCTCGGCCGACCTGATCGGCCGCTCGTCCTTCGCCGCGCTCGAGAACATGCGCCGCACGGGCACCTCGCGGGCCAATGGCATCTACGACGTCTTCGAGCGCCACGAGCTTGAGGGCACCACGCCGCCAGCCGAATACACCGACGGCATCTTCCGCCGCGACCGGTTTGAACTCGACGTGCTCTCCGCCGCTCAGAGCAACAACGCCCGCCTGACGCGCCGCGACACCACCGGCGCGCCCCAGCAGCTCAGCCGCCTCTCCGGCGTCTTCGGGCTTGATGACGAGCTTGAACTCCGCACGTTCTGGGGCGTGAACAACCCCGACACGCGTTCTTCGCTCGAAGTCGCCCTCGGCGGGCGAGCCACCGACAACCGCTTCCGCAACTACAGCCCGCTCCGCGACACGCGTTCGCTCGGCATCGAGACCCTCGGCCGCGACGCCACCACCGCCCAGCTCTTCCCCATCTCGACCGATCCCGGTGCCGACCAGAAGCGCACACTCATGTCCGTGTATTCCGACGTGCGTCAGTTCCTGACCACGACCTCCGGCGCGCGTCCGATCAAGGACCCCGGCGTCGCGCTCAGCTACACCGTTGAGTTTCCGCAGACCGGCGCACTGCCCGACATCAGCAGCACGCCGAACGACTTTGACAATCGCCGCCGCCGGGCCGAAGCCGTTTCGACCGGCGTGCCTCTGACCGATGTGCTGGTGGCCCGCCCCGATGTGACCGCACTGCTGAATCAGATCCAGCGCTTCGCCGAGCAGAATGTCCAGACCCCCAAGACCACGCAGCAGATCCGCGAGTTTGTCGAGTTCACGGCGACCAACAACGGCCGCCTCGCCGGCAACACCGACGCGACCAAGGGTGTCGTCTATCAGTTGTTCGAGCTCTACGCCAACGCCCTGATGCCCTACACGCATCGCACGTTCTATCCCGGCGCGTGGCAGATCATCGAGCCGACCACCGATCCGAAGATCAAGCACTACATCAACGGCCTGGCCTATGGCGGCAGCCCCGAGCTGGCCCTGCGCATGGCCGCCCACATGGCCGTGAATCTGGTCGATGCGTTCGATCGTGATCGGCTGGCCTCCGGAACGTCCTATGACCGCCACACGCCGACGGCGGTGACATTGATGATGGCCGAGAACGTGAACGCCCCGGGCGTGCCCCGCACCACCAGCGGCAACTCGCTTCCGGACCGATCGACGCCGGTCGAAGACATCGAGCGCGCCTATCCGCACCCGCAGCTCAAGCTGCACCCGACGGAACGTCTGCCGGAGTCCCGGAGCCAGAACGGTCAGGGCCTGCGCATGGCCCGCAGAGACGCGAACGACACCTCCGGTCGACTGACGATCTATGGAGTGGAACCGCAGCCGTTCCTGGTTGAGGTGGCGGCGTTTGCAATGTTCACCGATGCGCCGCGAAGCGTCGGCGGCGATGACGAACAGCCAGCGCCTTCTGACCCGACGGCACCCAATACTTCCAGCCGAGATGAGCCGGGAAATGAAGATCGCCCGGTGACGATCCGCATCGACCCCGACCTTGACGAAGCCGACTTTCTCGGCGAGATCCTCGCGTTCAAGCTGCACAACCCGTTTGATGTGGTGGTCACGCTCTACGACGAGAACGCACCAGCTGGCCAGGACAAGGTTCTGTATTACATCGAGTACGCCAACCGGTATTACGCGTTCTGTCCGACCAGCTTTGCCGCGAACCCCTCAGGCAACGGCCTGCGCTTCCGCGCACCGGGCACCAGCACCGGCCGCATCGACCTCTGGCCCGGCGAGACACTCACGTTCTTTGCGATCAATCCGGGCACGCTCGATCAGTTGTGGGATCGCTTCCGAAATGTCCTCGCACAGGCCCCCGCGCCCGTGCGGATCGCCAACGTCGGCGACCGCGACACCACGCTCAAGAACTGGCTCGCCCAGCAGCTTGGCGATGGCACCCGCCCCAACGGGCGAATCGACATTTTCGACCGCCAGCTCACGCCGATCTATCCCGACTCCCTTCAGCCGATCGTGCCGGCGAATCGTCCCAACTTCCGCGCGTTCGGTGCGCAGGACGAGATCGATCTCTTCGGCGAGACGTTCCTGCCGGGCGTGAATGGTTCCAGCGGTCCTGGCGCGGGCGGCACCCCGCGGGATTTGGAGACGGCCTTTCCCGCAGAGCGAAAGGTCGCGCACCTGTGGCGCGTGATGCGCACGGAGATCAGCGGCGATCCACGCGGCACGGCGACCGAGGGCGATCTCAACACGGCCTCCGTAACGCAGTTCAACGACCCCACCAACGACCTGCTCGCCGATCGTCTCCGTGATCCGACCGTCGGCGGCGAGGGAAAACTGTTCACGACCGTGCGGAGCAGCTTTCCCCCGGGATTTGAAAAGAACCAGAAGATTGGTGGTGCCAAGGGTGCCGACGACAGTGCCGCCACGCTCGTTGCGCTGAAAGACAACACCGGCTTCTCCTCGATGATCTGGGCTGCTGTTCGCCGGCCCGCCGACAGTGCCCGCACATCCGGCGGCACCCTCGAGACTGGAAACTTCCTCACCCGCGGTGTCCTGCCTCCATGGTGCATGGAGGTGCGCTCGGATCATGGCACCAACGTTGGCACGGCTGACGCGGTGTTCTCGCTCAATGACATCAGCGGCGATTCCGGCGTGACCGATGCCGGCAATCGCAGTGATTAGTCGTCACCGGGCAGAACAGACGCTTCACTTCCATGCGTGACCTTGTGGCGGCCACCACGCCCGCCAGCCCGACCGTTAAGGCACCGATGAACCGAGTTTCCGGCTATCGCACCGTGCCCGCGATGTCCCGTGTCGGAAGTGGCCTGCAACCCAAGCCGTTCCGCGAACTCGCCGTCGAGTATCACGGCGTGGGTGAAACTCCCGACGGCAGCCAGACGCTCAACCCCACCCTCTTCAGCCGATCAACGGACTTCCTGCTCCCGCTGGGCATCGGGCCGGTGTACGACCCGTCGGTCGATATCGAGCAGACCGGCCTGACCTTGAACTGGACCGAGGGTGACATCAAGATCACCAAGCGTGAAATGCAGTGGCTCACCCTCTCCGAAGCGATCGCGCTCTCGGCTGGGTATTTCTCACCGGCGCAGCAGGACAACGTCCTCCGCGACTTCGCCCTCGAAGAGAGCATCAGTTCCAATAACTATCGCAGCAACTACCCCAACCGCGCCAAAACCGATCGCGGCCACCTGCGGCTCGACGCCTTCACGCCCTATCTCGACATCGACGGCCCCGCGGGCGATCCCGCGCAGCCCATCGGTGCCGGTGTCCCGTTTGCCCTCTCGGTGATCGATCAGTTCCGCTCCGCCGCGGGCATCTCGACCCGAACCGAGCTTGTCAATGGCACCGACTCCTGGCCCCGCGGCCAGCGCTACACCACCGCCCCCGGCGGCGGCAACTTCAACCCCCGCATCGCCGAGACCGGCTCGCTTGTGCCGGGCCTCATGAACATCAACACCGTCTCGACCATCCCGATGCGGCAGATCCCCATGCTCGCCCCGGATACCAGCGATGATTCTTGGATGCGTCGCGCGATCTCCTCGCGCACGTCGGTCTTCAGCGAAGCTCTGAAGCCGCCGCCATCGGGTCCCGCCACGCCGAGTATCGTGAACTGGGACGTCGCGACGACGATCGAGGCCTATCGCGATCGGCGCGACGTGTTCGACTTCCGTTTCGACGACGCCACGGGCACGCAGCCGCTCGCCGCGGCGATCAACTCTCCCCTGCGGTTCCGCGAGCACACGCGCGACCAGCACTCACGCATCGACTATGACTCAAGAGTCGCCACCGACGGCCGCGGCATCCAGCGTCAGGCCCGCGGCATCAAGTCGCTCGGCGAGCTCGTCTCCATCAACGTGCGAGACAACCCGGAAACCACCGGCAGCGTCGATCCCTTCTGGACCGGCAGCATGTTCGCCCTCGCCCCCGAGCGCAACCCCACCGTTGCCTCCACGAACTTCAGCGAGAGCCGCATCGCCGGCTGGCCCGAAATCTCCGGCTCAACGTTCCTCGAACGCAACACCGATGGACAGGTCACCACCGCACCCCTCACCCGCCGCGGCATGCAGGTGGATGAGAGCTACGCCGACAAGCTCGCGATCGCCGCCGCCCTCACCAACACCGTGAGCGTGCGATCCGACATCTTCACGATCTACTTCCTCGTCCACGGCTACAGCCCCGAGGACATCGAGTCCGTCGACGGCAAGCCCGAAGAGCCGCTGATCCCATCGGTCGCCAAGCGCTTCGTCATGGTGCTCGATCGCTCCAACGTCGTCGCACCGGGCGATAAGCCCAAGGTGCTCATGCTCCGCGAAGTGCCGGTCCGCTGACCGCGCTCGCAAACTACTCAGTATCCAAGCAACAAGGCGAGCCAATCGGCTCGCCTTGTTGCTTGGTGGTTCCGTGGATGTGCGATCACGCTCAGCCCACATCGCCGCCCAGCCGCAGCAGCCAGCTCTTGTGCACCTTGCGGTTGCGATACTCCGGCGGCACGGTCTTCTCCGACATCTCACGAGTCTGATAGCCCATCGCCGACAGGTTCTGATCGTCGAGCTTGAACTTCCGGAAGTTCGTGCTGAACCAGACCTCGCCCTTGGGGCTGAGCAGCGGCTTGATCAACTCCAGCAGCTTGACATGGTCGTCGCCGACCTCCCAGTCGGCCTGGGTGGACTTGCTATTCGAGAACGTCGGCGGATCGGCGATCACCAAGTCATACGCGCCGGGCCTGCGTGCCGCGGCCTCGGCGAGCCACGCCATGACATCCGCCCGCACCAGCTCGTGCTTGGCCGCGTACAGCCCGTTGAGCCCGAGGTTGCGCTGCGCCCATTCAAGATAGGTGTTGGAGAGATCCACGCTCGTGCTGCGAGCCGCGCCGCCGCTGGCGGCATACACGGTGAAGCTGCCGGTATAGCAGAACAGATTGAGCACGGTCTTACCCGCCGATCGCTCGCGGATCATCTGGCGCGTCAGACGATGATCCAGAAACAGGCCAGTGTCGGTGTAGTCGGTCAGGTTGATCTCAAACTTCAAGGGCGGATCGCCCTCGACGACCACCATCGTGCGACGCTGATCCGCAACCTTCTCGTGCTGGCTCAGGCCGCGCTGGCGGTGCTTCTCCTTCATGACCACCTGCGAGATCGGCACGCCCGCGATCTCCGAGATGGTCGAGCGCATGAGGTCAAACCAGTCGGCCTGCTGCGCGGCGGACCGGCTGTGCTCGCGCTCATACTCCGATGCGTGATACCAGTCGCCATACCGATCGATGATCAGCGGCACATCCGGCACGTCGCGCTCGTAGACGCGATAGCACGTGATCCCGCGCGATGGGTACTTTCTTAGGTGCCTCAGCGTGTTGGCCAGGCAGCGGCCAAAGTCGCCCCCCTCGCGTACATCCCGATCGCGCAGCCCGCCGAAGGCCGGCGCCAGCGGCTCCCGCGCTCGCGTGGATTCCGGCGCAGCGATGGCCGGAGCAATCGGTGCGGCCTCATGCACGATCGAATCTTCGTCCTGTTGATAAGACTCCATCGACTCAGCGACATCGCCCGTGTACTCACTCACCTCAGAAAAATCTGGAGAGTGGGGGAGTGCCACCGGGTCATCCTGCTCAGCGACCTCTCGCTTGGCCGTCGGCGGCTTTGGCCCGAGAAACGAGAAAAAGCAGCACTCGATCTTCGAGTTGTACAGCTTGCGCCGTCTTGCCGCGGGTTGGCCGAACAGTCGTTCCATGTCCAGCCGACCGGTGAAGATGTGGAAGCTCCAAGTCGGCAGATTCCTGAAGATCGTCGGCATCGCGCGATAGAGCCCTTCGATCTCGCGCTCATCGCCCAGCCGCACGCCATAAGGCGGGTTGGTCACGATGACCCCAAACTCCCTGCGGCTGTTCAGATCGCGGACATCGCGCTTGATGAACTGAATGTCCTGATCCACGCCCGCATCACGCGCGTTCACGCGGGCCAGGCGCAGCGCGCCCTCGTCGATGTCCGACGCATGGATCACCGGTTCCAGCCGCTCGGCTCGAATCGCCGACCGCGCATCCTCGCGAGCGTCGGCCACCAGGTCCGCGTCGATCAGCGGCCTCTGCCCATCCAGCGGACTCACCCACGATTCAAACGCGAACGGTCGATTCAATCCCGGCGCGATGTTCCGCCCGATCAGCGCGGCCTCGATCGCGATCGTCCCGCTCCCGCAGAACGGATCCAGCAGCGGCCGCCCGGGTCGCCACACGCTCAGCAATACCAGCCCCGCCGCCAGCGTCTCCTTGAGCGCGGCCTCGCCCGGCACACCCGCGCGATAGCCGCGCTTGTGCAGCCCGGCTCCGCTCGTGTCGATCGTGAGTGTCGCCACATCGCGGAGGATCGAGACCTCGATGCTCACCTCGGGCCCGGTCTCCGGCAGCACGCGCTCGCCGCCGCGCTCCCCGCGTTCGGCCCGCGTTCCCGAATACTGGCTGACGTACAAGCCCATGAGCCGATCGACGATCGCACGCTTGGTGGCGCGCTGCACCGCGGGTTCGCTGGCGAGTTGCGACCGCACGCACCGCCCGCTGACCGGAAACGCCGCCTCGCGCGCGATCCATCGCTCCCACGGCAGGTTCTTCACGCCATCAAACAGCTCGTCGAACGTGCTCGCCGGGAATGATCCGATGCGAATCAGCACCCGGTCGGCCGCTCGCAAATGCAGGTTCGCATCCACGATCGCCCGCTCATCTCCCTCAAACATCACACGCCCGGTCGACAGGGGCACCGCCCGATAGCCAAGATCTTCAAGTTCGCGAACCACCACGGCCTCAAGCCCGAACGTGCAGGTCGCCAGCAACTCCAGTCGCCGCGGAGCATCCCCACCGAAATCGGTGGCCGGGTTGTCATTTGTCGCACCGGTCGGATTGGTCATCTCCGGATTGTTGGCATCTCGGCTCCATAAGCCGGTCGAATTGCAATAGAATCGCGGCGATCGCACATCTGCCAACGCAATCGATGGAGCATCCGCTCGGTTTACCAATAGAGGTGTGGTGTCTGACTGCCGACGCATAGGCGTCGCGAATGAGGAGCAACCCCGATGGCCTTGTCCAAGCTGAACTTCAACACTGATGTCGCCGCTGCCGTCAAGCCGTTTGAGTCCAAGATCGATGCAGCTCAGAAGTTGGTGGCCAACGCGAAGACCAAGAAAGAAGGGGAGAAAGAACTGACCAAGCTCCAAGGCGAGCAGTCCAAAGCCGTGGCTAAGGCGATCGTCACCAACATGGGGCTGGTCAAGAAGGCCTCCACCGAGCTGTCGCTGTTCCTGGAGACCCAGTTGTCGCAGGCGGCGGGTTTCTTGAAGTCCGGCCAAGATGCGGCAAAGAAGGGCCAGCTCATGGTGGTGCAGGGATGTCCGGGCACGATTGATGTCTTGCTGGGCCTTGCCAAAAAGGCCTCTGATGACTTCGGCAGCGCATGGATGAGTTACCGCGCCGCAAGCAAGCCCGCGGAGGTCTCTGCCTCAGACTACACGGGGTTCACCACGATCCGCACCGAAGTGATGAACGAGGGCAAGATTCAGGTCGGAAAAGTTGAAAAGATCAAGTCGCTCTTGGCTCAGGCACAGGAACTGCTCAAGACGGCTGAGCAGGCCGCATCGCAAACCGGACCCGACGACGCGCTCGAGCAGGCCTCCCAGGCCAAGGCCGTCGCAGAAAACGCGGCCGACCTTGCCTCCGAAAACATCGGCAAGACGACAACCAGCGTGACGAGCATCTCGGCACTCAAGACCCACGCGGACCTCAAGAAATCTCCCGACAAGCTGGTGAAACTCGGCGAATCCTCGTATGTCAACGCCAAGGCCTTTGCCAACGAAGTCAAGACCCTGATCACCACCGCCGAGAAGACTCTTTCCGCCACAAAGGGCCGGCTCAAGGATGTGAAGGACCCCAAAGTCCTCGCCGACCTCAAGGGTGCCGAGCAGGCGATCACCACCGCCAAAGCCGACTTCGTCAAGGTCATGAAGAATGTCAACGATGCCGCCAAGGCCCTTTCCGAGCTTCAGGACAAGGCCAAGTCTCTGACCAAGAAATAGCCTCAGACGGCGGCACACACGACTTCCGATCCCCATCAGCCGGACCGGCCTGCGGCATCGTCGCACCCGTACGACACGCGGTCTGCCAGAACTTCCGCCGCGGTTCGGTCAGGTTCGACGGTTTTCAGCCGAATTCGCGGCACCCTGTCGGTCAGGCCCATTGACACCTACGATGTGCTCTGCGCCCCGCGGCGATGCCGTGGGCTTGTTTCTTTTTGCCCGCTAAAACCATGTCCAGCCCCTCCTTCATCGCCCCTCAGCCCCCCGTCCCGCGGAAGCACATCCGCAACTTCTCCATCATCGCCCACATCGACCACGGCAAGAGCACGCTCGCCGATCGCCTGCTGCAGGCGACCAACGCCGTCTCGCCGCGCGAAGCCCGCGAGCAGATGCTCGATTCGATGGACCTTGAACGCGAGCGCGGCATCACTATCAAGGCCTCCGCCGTCACCGTCTGGCATCGCCACAAGCTCGGCGCCAAGACCGACGAACTCGAGACCGATTACGAAGCCGAGATGGGCGACTCCGGCGAACACAAAAGCGTGAAGGGCAAGGCCGAAGACCACGGCGACCTCTTCATGCTCAACTTCATCGACACGCCGGGTCACGTCGATTTCAACTACGAAGTCTCCCGCGCTCTCAAGGCCTGCGAGGGCGCAATCCTCGTCGTCGACGCCACCCAGGGCGTGCAGGCCCAGACCGTCGTCAACGCCTATCTCGCGATCAACGAGAATCTGCTGCTGATCCCCGTCATCAACAAGATCGACCTGCCCAGCGCCAAGCCCGATGACAAGGCCATGGAGGTCGAGCAGATCGTCGGCCTGCCCGCCGAAGACTGCCTGCTCGTCTCGGCGAAAACCGGCCAGGGCATTAAGGAACTTCTCGCCGCGATCTGCGAGAAGTTTCCCCCGCCGCGCGAGCCGGTCATGGCCCAGACTCGCGCCCTCATCTTCGACGCCAAATACGACGACTATCGCGGCGTGATCATCTACGTCCGCGTCATGGACGGCTCGATCAAGGTCGGCGACAAGATCCGCATGCTCGGCACGGGCCGCAACTTCCAGATCACCGAACTCGGCAAAAACACCCCAAAGCCGCAGCGCGTCCAGTCCCTCACCGCCGGCGAGTCGGGCTTTGTCGTCGCCGCCATCCGCTCATTGAAGGATGTCCGCGTCGGCGACACCGTCACGCTCGAACTCGATCCCGCGCCAGAGCCCCTCGCCGGATACAAGCCGCCGATCCAGATGGTCTTCTGCGATTTCTATCCCGCAACGACCGACGCCGAAGAGAACGGCGGCAAGAGCAACGACTTTGAATCCCTCCGCGTGGGCATGGAAAAGCTCTCGCTCAACGACTCGTCCTTCACCTTCGCTCCGGTCCACTCCGAGGCCCTGGGCTTCGGCTTCCGCTGCGGATTTCTCGGCCTGCTCCACATGGACATCATCCAGGAGCGCCTCGAACGCGAGGGCGGCGTCGAAGTCGTCCAGACCGCGCCCACCGTGTCCTACCAGGTCATGGTCCGCGGCTCCCTCGAACAGCTCATGCGCCACAAGGCCGAGAAGACCGGCGTCGCCGGCGTCCCGCCCACCGTTGTGGCCGGCTCTGGACAATCCTTCACCACCATCCACGGCGGCACCGAGACCGTCAAGGAAGGCCACACGCTCATCGAGGTCCACAACCCCGCCGACCTCCCCGATGGTTCGTACATCGAAGACATCCGCGAGCCCATCGCCCGCATCGACATCATCCTGCCCCGTGAATATATCGGCGCGGTGATGAAGCTCTGCCTCGACCGCCGCGGCCTCTACAAGCAGCAGCAGTCCGTCGGCGAAACCCGCGACATGGTCACCTTCGAGATCCCCCTCGCCGAGATCATCTACGACTTCTTCGACAAGCTCAAGGGCATGAC
>JAIEOW010000040.1 GCA_019750095.1 Phycisphaerales bacterium | reverse complement strand
CTTTGGATCTCACGCATCTCGACCCCATCCGCGATGGCTCAACCACGCCCCAGCCCATCTCTGAACGCCTCGGCCCCCACCATCGCCATCATCGGCGGCGGGTTCTCCGGCTCAATCTCCGCCGCTAATCTGCTGCGACTGGCCTCTACCAACAACACCCCCCTGAACGTCGTGCTCATCGAGCGTCGCGAGGCCCTTGGTCGCGGCGTCGCCTATGGCACGACCGATCCGCTGCACGTGCTCAACGTCCCCGCCGCACGCATGAGCGCGTGGGTCGATCAGCCCGAGCACTTTTTGTCCTGGGCCCGCGCCCGAACGCCGAGCGTGTCTCCCGGGGACTTCTTGCCCCGTCGCGAATATGGGCAGTATGTGCAAGAGACGCTCCACGCCGCAGCGTCGGCAAGCTCAGCCGCCGAGCTGCACATCATGCACGATGAAGCCATCGATGTGGCTCGCGACGCGAGCGGCGATTGGACCATTCGCCTGAGCTCCGGACCAGCGATCCAAGCCCATGCCGCGATCCTCGCCGTCGGCCACCGCCCGCCCACCGATCCCCTCGCGGCCATTTGGACCGGCCCGCGCGATCGCTTCATCAGCGACCCCTGGAGCTCCGGGGCGCTCGCGGCGATCAAGCCCGATGAGCCCGTGCTCATCCTCGGCTCAAGTCTCACCGCCATTGACGCTCTGCTCTCGCTCCATGCTCCAGAGCGAGCGCGAACCGCACACACCTGGCTCGTCTCGCGCCGGGCCATGCTCCCGCACGCTCATCTCGACAAGCCCAATCCTCCTGCCGATGTCGCCGCACTGGCGGCATCGCTGCTCGATCCTGCGGAAACACTTACTGCACGACGGCTCCTCGCCGCCGTCCGCGGCCGCGCCCGAGCGCTTGAGCCCAATGGCGACTGGCGCACCATCGTCGACGCGCTCCGCCCGCACACCGCCGCGATCTGCAACGCTCTGCCGCTGAATGAGCGTCGCCGCTTCATCGATCGCGTGCGCCCGTTCTGGGAGATCCACCGCCACCGCATGGCTCCGCACATCGCGCGAAACATCGCCGAGCTGCGAGCCGCCGGACGCTTCGAGCTCATCGCCGGTCGCGTCACAAGCGCAACCGCCACCGACTCCACCATCACCACGCGCCTTCGCCGTCGCGGCGATCTTTCCACCGATCCAAAGAGCGAACTCACACTCCAGACGTCCTGGGTCATCAACTGCACCGGCCCCACGCCCTCCAACTGCGCCGTTTCCAGCCCCCTGATCGCGGCATTGCTGCGTCACGCCGCCGTACGTGTTGACGAGCTTGGGCTGGGCATCGACACCCAGGCCCCAGGCCACGCGATCGACGCGGAGGGACAGCCCAACGCCAACCTCTTCGTCGTCGGCACGCTCCGCAAGCCCGCCACGTGGGAGAGCACCGCCGTCCCCGAACTGCGTCAGCAGGCCGCCGCAGTGGCCCAGGCCGCCCTTGACCACGTGCGATCAAAGCCCTTGGTCGTCATTCCCACGCGTCCATCCGCGACGGCCCGGGTAGAGCGGGTTTAGCCCGAGAACCAAAACCCAACCAGAACCCAACATACCCAGCGTCGTTGCGCGAACGCCGCGCCGTTGGCGCGTATCACCGGTACCACCCTGCCCGCCGTATAGTTCCGGGCGGCCAATCCGCCCCAAAGGACCCTTTCTGCCATGAACAAAGCTCTTGCCAGTGTTTCCGCCCTGCTCCTGTGTACGACCAGCGTGTTTGCCCAGGGCGTCTTTGACCCGAACCCCACGCCGAAGAAAGACGCACCCGCGGCCCCGGCCACGCCCGTGCAGACTCCGGGCCAGGACCCGGCAGCCCCGGCCGCTCCGCAAGAGTTCCCCGGCCCTCGCGGGACCAAGATCACGTTCCCCACCGGTCTCTATGACGAGGCCGCCGTGCCCGCCAAGCAGATCGCCGACGCCATCGCGATCGCCAAGGCCGAGGACAAGCGCGTCCTCCTGATGTTCGGCGAGAACTTCTGTGGCTTCTGCGTCTTCCTCAACGACGTCCTGAAGAACGACCCGAACGTCGCGCCGGTCGTCAAGACCGAGTACGTCTGGGTCAAGATCGACCTGGGCCAGAAGTTCACCAAGAACCAGGCCGTCGCCGAGCAGTATGGCGTCACGCTTTGGACCCCGCGCCCCGACGGCACCTCGCTCGGCGCACCCGCGCTCTGCGTCATCGACCCGGCCACCGGTCGCCACGTCGCCGTCATCGGCGGCAACGACATGACCGCCAAGCCCATGACCATGTCGCGGGTGTTCGATGAGAACAAGATCTTCCAGTTCCTCATGGATAATCGCGCCGCGTCCAAGAACGCCGACACGATCTTCTCTGATGCCAAGTCCATCGCCGGCCGCGACGGCAAGCCCATGCTGGTCGCCTTCACCATGCCGCTGCACGAGCCCAGCGCGGCCCTCGGCGCATGGCTGACCCGTCCTGATGTCGCCGCTGCACTCTCAAACTCCGCCGTGCCCGTTCGCATCGATACCGAGCGCATGACCGGCGGCGGCGATCTGCTCACCAAAATCAACGGCAAGGCCACCCTCCCCCCACTCATCGCCATGCTCGATTCCAAGGGCGACGCCATCAAGGACCTCGCCCCGCTCACGGCCCTGCCCAAGACCGATGGCGAAATCGACGCGTTCATCAAGAACCTGGCCAAGGCCAATCCGAAGCTGAGCGACGCCGACAAAGCCGTGCTGACCAAGTCCCTCCGCGAGGCGGGTAAGCCGGTTGAGAAGAAGTAAACACTGAACCAACACGCCGCAGAATGCAAAAGGGCCGATCCTCGCGGATTGGCCCTTTTCATTTCAACACTTTGTGGCAAGCTCAAATCAGCTTCGACGCCGGTACGCCGAGCGCCTTGGCCACCTTCTTGATGAGCTTCATCGAGCTCGCATCGGGGTTCTTCTCCAGCCGCGAAATCTGCGACTGCGGCATCCCCACCAGCTTGCCGAGCTTGGCCTGTGTCAACGCCTTGGCTTTGCGAGCGGCGGCAATCTTTTGGCCGGCGAACATCGCACGGACATCGTCGAACTCGAACCACTCATAGTCAGGATCGTTCAGCATCGGTGCCGCGCTGCGAGCGATCTGCTGAAGAAACAGCTTCTCGTAGTCCTCGATCGGGATCATCGCAAACGTGTATCGCCCGTCCTTGCCGGCGACAAACTGCACGCGTCCAAGAGGATCCGGCGTGGGCTCGGCCTTCACGCCGCCGGGCGACGGGGCGGAGGCAGCCGCTCGGCGCACTGGACGACTCGAATGGCTCGATCTGCGTGGTTCCATGCGATGACTCCCCAATACCGGCCCGCAAACAAGAACGCCCTCATCATCACGCTGTCAGAGTCCGTCGCGATCGGCACCGTCTCACGCACCAGCGTCAACTCATCCTGACAGATCCGAAGAAGTGCGTGCGAAAACGCCTCCTGCAGGTCCGGTCGATCGGCCAGCCATGCCACCGCCTCCCGGCCAATCCTCGCCCGAATCTTCATCAGCAGAGCTTACCAAGACACCTCGGTGCCAAGTATATCACATTTGATATACGAGGCCACCAAAGCGGCCGATTCCATCCCACTGAGCCCACGTTTGAAATCCCAACTCACCCCATCCCGCCCACCGTCAACCCCACCGGCTGCGGCCGAACCGCGTGCGTCGGCTGCAGCGTCACCGCCAATGGCGCCCGCTTCATCCCCGGAGGCGGCATCCCGTCGTTATCGATGTGCCGCTGGATCGCCATGATCCCTTCCAGCAACTGCTCGGGCCGCGGCGGACAGCCGGGAATGTACACGTCCACCGGGATGAACTGATCGCACCCCTGCACCACCGCGTACGTATCAAACACCCCACCCGTCGACGCGCACGCACCCATCGAGATCACCCACTTCGGCTCGGTCATCTGCAAGTAAATGCGCTGCAGCACCGGCAGAATCTTCACCGGAATCCGCCCCGCCACGATCAGCAGGTCGGCCTGCCGGGGCGAGAAGCTCATGCGCTCCATCCCGAAACGCGCCATGTCGTATCGGCTCGACGCCGTCGCCATCAGCTCGATTCCGCAGCACGCGGTGGCAAATGGCATGGGCCAGATCGACGACCGCCGCGCCCAGTTGATCACGCGCTGCAACTGTGTCGTCAGAAATCCATCCACGGGTAATGCGGATTCAATGCCCATCGATCAGGAACCTCCGACGCCGTCCGCTCGCGCCCGATCAGGGCGCGCCGAACAACGCCCTCCATGTTAGGCGCGAGTCGCCCCGCCACCCCCACCACCTACCGTGCATCATGATCGTTCTCGCCACCGCCAACCCCCACAAAGTCGATGAACTCCGCGCCATCCTCGCCCCCACCGGCCTCCCCATCCGCGGCCTGAATGATCTCCCCGACTCAGCACGATTCGTCGAACCCGTCGAGAACGGCTCAACCTTCGCCCAGAATGCCCGAATCAAGGCCCTCTCCTATGCCCAGCAGACCGGCCAACTCTGCCTCGCCGACGATTCCGGCATCGAGATCGACGCCCTCGCGCTCTCCGACGGCACCCCGCGCCCGGGCGTGATCAGCTCCCACTATTGCACCGACGGGCTCGAACGCGGCATGTCCCGAGCCGAGCGCGACGCCGCCAACAACGCCCGCGTCCTCCGCGAACTCGAAGGCGTGCCGATCGCCAAGCGCACCGCTCGATTCGTCTGCTGCATGTGTCTCGCGCGACCCGGCGAAGTGCTCCGCGAGACGCGCGGCGAGTTTGCCGGTGCGATCGGCGTTCCGCCGCGCGTTCCCGCCGGCGCACACGGCTTCGGATACGACCCGCTCTTCCTGGTTGCACCAACGCTCACGCACACCGGTGCGGAACTGCCCCCAGCGGAGAAGAATCAGCTCAGCCACCGAGCCCTGGCCGCATCGCTCATGCTCCAGTGGCTTCGCACGTATCGCATCTGATTCCCCTCAGCTCCGCTTTCCAACGCTGATTCGAGCACCCACCATGGCCATCACTCTCCGCCTCGTCGGCACCTTCAAGGTCAAAGACAAGTTCGTTGGTCTCGATGTCCCGCGGCTTGCGGCACGCATCCTGGCATGGGCCAAGGAGCGATACCCCTCCGGGCTGCTCCACACCAGCGACTCTCCCGGCGACGGCGTCCACTTCTTCTGGATGCTGTTCCACGAAGCGGGTGAGCCCATCGCCTTCGAGATCTCCACCCAGGGCCGCATCGTCGTCGAGGCCGATACCACGCCCGTCGGGCCGGGGTATCACGATCACGTCTGCACGCTGCTCGATGAGCTCTCGCGCGAGTTCCGCATCGCCTGGCCCAAGTCGCCAACCGCTGGCGATGACACGCCCGACGCCTCGTACGACGACTCGGGCCACTTCTTCAAGCGCGACTGGGCCGCGCTCGAACAGTCCTTTCTTTCGTGGATCAAGAACGTCGCGGACACCGTTCTCTCGCTCGCGCCGAACACCGCGAGCGTCGCGATCAGGCTCTCCGGTGACTGCTCCTTTGTTGCGCCGGGCGACATCCACACCGTGCTTGGCCCGCGCTCCCGCGCATGGGTGCGGCAGGTCGCTCAGATGCCCCACGTGGCCCGCGACATCTTTCCGTGGTGGTCCCGAGACTGGTCACCAGAGCACGACCTGAATCTCGCACTCACGATGATGTGGGTTCATCTTCCCTGGGCCCCGCCGCGAACCGACACCCAGCTCGAAGACCTGACGCGCGTGCTTGAACTGCTCGCCTCAGCCCATGCCGCTGATCCATCCCTCCCGATGCCCTGGGCCGAGTGGGCCGAGCTCTTTGAAATCACCCGCCGAATCGACGATGACACCGGATTCGAGCCACCGGCGATCGATCCCGCGCTCGTCGCCCACGTGCAGGATCTTGCCGCCGAAGCCGAGCCCACCATCGGCTACCGTCGCCACCCGATGACCTGTCGCGACCTGCCCGGCGGCTGGGCGATCACCATCCCCGGGCAGATGACCCGGGACTTTGAAGACGACGGCGGCACCTGGATCGCCTTCGACGACTCCCGCACCGTCCGCTTCAGTTCACTCACCATCACCGCCGCCCCCGGCACTCCTCCCCCGACTCTCGACGACCTGAGCGACGGCGATATCGCAACGCTCACGCCCAGCCAAAACGCCAGCGAGCCGATCACATGGTCCTCCCGCTCAACCCAAGGCCGAGTCACCGTCAGCGCCGAAATCGATCCGGACGGCAACAGGGCCCACGTCGCCAACGCCACGATCGTCGTCGGCTGGAACCTCGGCATGTGCACCGTCACCTTCGACAGTATCGAAGATCGCGACTGGGCCATCGAAGTCTGCCGATCCTGCGTGCTCCTGGGCGGCTCCGGCGAAGAGCAGTGAACGCTGGGCATCGCAAGGGCGCGAACCGCTGCTGAAAACCACGCACCCGGTCTTCGCTCGAGGATCGCCCTACTGCGATTCTCCGCTCCGCTCTCGTTCACTCCGAGCACGGGTTCAAACACTTATCGCGTCAGCAGAAAAAACGCCACAAACCCCGTCTCATCCGCCGGCACCCGCACCGGCACCCACGTCGTCCGACTATCGGAATACCCATCGGACCACCACTGGTCGCGGTCGCGGTACGAACCCCAGAACGTCCCGTGCCCATAGCTGGTCACAGGGCGATCAACTACCTTTTCGGTCTTCCCAAGCACGCGGCTCGCCCAGACGACATCCGTCGCGCCGATCTTGCGGGCAAACTCCTCAAGCCCGCGCCGATCCGAGCCGTCGGGAATGATCGTCTCGGTGGTGCGAAACTCGCTGCGACCGACGATCTCCACGCGATCGGCGTCCACGCCGAACTGCAGGCCGCGCAGCAGCTTGTCCTTCGCAGCCAGCTTCTGGGCCGCGCTCCAGTCGTCGGGATGGGTGTTCGATGCCCCGGCGTCGGCACGCAGTTCTGCGAGCGTCCCCTGCATGCGGTCCCACGGAATGCCACGCAGCCGCACCGGTGACGCCTTGTCCCGCGGCCCCACCACCATGGAGCTCTCGCTCCCGGGCACAAACGCCTGCTCCCACGCGCTGGGCCCTGAACAGCCACTCGCGATCAGGCACGCCATCGCCACCAAGCACCACTTGCCGATTCCACGCACGTTCATGGGCATGAGGATATCCAAAAACGCACCATGCGGGCGAACACTTCGCCCGCTGGGAGTGATGCGTGCCAAGCGTGGCGGTCCTTCGTCGGCCGGACTGGCTTGAGAGGGTCGCTCGGCGACAGGCATACGCGACGTGTCGATCCATAGACCGCACGATCCGTGCATCACATGCAAAATCTTGATGCCCCCTCCCCCCATCATCACTTCACACAACCCCGGGCCCGAGTTCAGCGATCGCCGCTGACCAAGTAGAACCGCGCGATCTGGGCTTCGAAGTTCGACCCATCCTCACCCACAAACTGATACGCCCCCTCCATCGTCCCCCAACTGGTCCGCAATGGCACAAACGACGAATACTCAAACACCTGTCCGGGCGCGAGCATCGGCTGCTGTCCCACCACGCCCGGCCCGCGCACTTCTTCTCGCTGCCCCGATGAATCCACGATCACCCAGTGCCGCGTCATCAGTTGCACACGCTGCGCACTCTCGTTGCTGATCCGAATCCGATAGGTGAATAGCCACTGGCGAGCGCCGGGATCCGACTGCTCCGGCAGATACTTCGGCTGCACCGCCACCCGGACGCCTGCGGAGAGGGCGACGCTGCCATGAGGTTTGTCAGTTGAAGGCGTTTGCAGCATGAATGGGCTCAGAGTCTGCGGAAAACCTGATACGCGAGAGATTGCCTCAGGTTTGCGAAAAATCCCAAGAAATTGGCTGTTCCTCGCCAAACAACCGAAGTTCTCCAGTTTGTCAGTACAAACCCAGTAATCTCAGGGGTTTACGTCACAATTCACGCACATCCCCCTTGTCTGGGGTCTTGTTTTGGGTTAAGGTATGCCGTGGTTTGACTCTGCCGTCGGCAGCTTTGGCTGTTTGTGCGGACCAGGTCGTCAAACCCCCAGGTCGGGGACGAGGAGAGCCCTGATCGTTGGAGGGAGAGAGAGAGCACCCCAGGTGATGCTTTCGATCGACCCGACATGCGCGGTGTGGATGTCCACGCGCCGCGCTCATGCTCTGCCTCGCGCGTGCGAGCGCCGGCAGAGGTACGGATCACTCTCTCGCACTGGCGGGGCCCTGGCGCAAAGCTGGGGTCCCGCGTTCTTTTTTTTGTGCACACTGGTCGATGAGCGGACCTCTGCGGACCGGCTCGACTCAGTGCCCCCGCCGCCCGAACAGCCCGCGCACGGCCTGCCAGGCCATCCACACCCACGTCCGCCCAGAGAAGGGCATGTACCCCGACACGATCATGCACACGCACCCGGTCTCCGACACCGGCGTGTCGTGACGCACCCCGGCACCCACGCGGAAGTAATCACCCGCTCGCAGCACCTGGCTGCCGATCCGCAGCTCGCCGGAGATCATCATCACTTCTTCCAGCCCGGCATGGTCGTGATCTGGGAGCTGTGTTCCTGGGTCCATTTGCAGCAGGATGGTCCGGCGATTGGCTCTCCGGCTTGCCGAAAGCTGGCGGAATCGCACGCCGCGCACGCCCGTCGGCAGCCACCGACCCTCGTCCTGGCGCACGATGACGAACGCATCGCCGGTCTCTTCGCCGTCAATCTGCTTGCGTTGGCGATCCGCCTGTGGTCGATCGGTTCGGGCCGCGGGAACGCGTGCGGAGTTCGCCTTCAGCGCTTCGGCTTCGATCCGCGCCTCGATCCCCTCTCGCAGATGCCTTGGCGGAGCAATCGGCTCAACCTGCAGCAGCGCGTCCATGATCAAGGTCACCCGGGCCATCTCACGCCGAAGATCCTCATCACCCGCGGCGAGGCGCGACTCAAGCTGCTCCTGCTCGGCGGCGCTCAGCGCACCGGCGGCATACAGCTCGGCAAGCTCCGCAGCATCCATGCGATCCGGATCACCCGGATTCGAGAAG
The DNA here is from genome assembly GCA_019750095.1 of Phycisphaerales bacterium. Classification (GTDB taxonomy): domain Bacteria; phylum Planctomycetota; class Phycisphaerae; order Phycisphaerales; family UBA1924; genus UBA4658. The sequence continues at coordinate 76,743 of JAIEOW010000040.1, read as the reverse complement.
TTGGTGGGGGCTTTCCCGCTCATGCGTGCCCCCCATCGTTCGAGCCATCGCCACCGGCGACGCCCAAGGACTCGCCCAGCCGGCGCACCGCCGAGCGAATCCGCGTCTTCACCGTCCCCACCGGAACACGTAGCGACTCGGCGATTTCTTCGCGCGTCAGACCGCGATAAAAGGCCAGTTCCACCGCGGTCCGCTGCTCACCGGGCAGCAGTTCGAGCGCGGCAGAGAGCTGCGGCGACCCCGGCGATGCGTCGGCGCGTTGCGTCTCGGGCGTGCTCTCAACATCGGATTGATCGGCCCACGTCGGCATATGCCGAGCCGAACCGCGCAGCGCGTCAATCGCGCGGGCGCGCGTCACCATCAGCAGCCACGTCGCCGCCGTGCCGAGCGCGGGGTCATAGCGGTCGGCCCGTCGCCAGATGTCCAGCGACACCACCTGAAGCACGTCCTCGGCGTGGTCGCGATTCCGCAGGAGTTTGACGAGCAGGCCGAACATTCTTGGTGCAAACCGATCGTACAGAACCGAAAACGCCGTGCGATCCCCCGCGCCCACAAGGGCGAGAAGCCGCTCATCGGCGAGCGCGCCATAGTTCGTTGTCGGAATCTCCGAGTTCATCGCTGCACGGACATCGTTGGCGGCCCGCCAGCACGTGCGGCGGGTATCTCCCCGACCAGAACAAACACGGTCACTCACGCCTCCGCACCAATGACCCGACACACACACACATCGGGGGTATCCGATCTCTCGCGGCGTTTGGTTTTTGCAAACGTTCAAACCCCCACACGTTCGGGTCGTTGCTGAGCGTGCTGGTTATCAGCCCTCGTCGTGGTGCCGGGGTGATTCATGATCCATCCGCCGAATCCTTCCCGCGATACCCGCCTGCTCGCGCCGCCGACGCCACCACACGACCAGCCCGGTGGCGATCATCGCCAGCGGGATCATCCACATCCAGAACGCCGGCGCATCATCCGCGACCATCCACCACGTCTTGAGCGCAAGCGCACCCAAGCTGCCCATTCCGATCATCACTCCGACCAAGGTCCGGGCTTGTGTTTGCGTCACGCCGCAACCGTAGCCGCATAACGTCAAAATCGTTTGGGAAGAGCCCCAGTCCGCCAGGAACCCGCCGCAAACATCCGCAAAAAGCTCGGAACTACCCTGCTCTGCTCATACGATGGCGCGGGGAAAGTCCTCACCAGGAGGCAGGGGTTTCAAGGGGAAGTGTCATCATGGCCACCACGACGTTTCCGGTGCTCTCCGCAGAGGAAGCCGCCGATCTTGTTGAGCATGGTTCAATGCTGGGGCTCTCGGGCTTTACCGCCGCGGGCGCGCCCAAAGCCGTGCCGATCGCGCTCGCTGCCCGCGCCAAACGCCTGCACGCGCAGGGCAAGCCCTTCGGCGTGCGGGTCATCAGCGGGGCCTCGGCGGGCGCGTGCGACGATGCGCTGGCCGACGCCGGCGCGGTGCTCTGGCGTGCGCCGTTTCAATCCAGCAAGCCGCTGCGCGACGGGATCAACGCGGGCACGACTGAGTATCTCGACATGCACCTTTCCGATGTGCCGCAGCGCATCGAGTTCGGCTTTCTCGGGCCGATCGATCTCGCGGTGATCGAAGCGACGGAGGTCACGCCCGACGGCCGCGTCTATCTCACCACCGGCACCGGCATCTCGCCCACGCTGCTGCGCCACGCACGCCGGGTGATCATCGAGATCAACAGCGCCCAATCGCCCCGCCTCGCCGAGATGCACGACATCGCCCGCATCGAGCCCCCGCCGCAGCGCGGCGAGATTCCCATCTCTCACCCGATGGACCGCATCGGCGTGCCCTATGCCGCCGTTGATCCGCGCAAGATCGTCGGCGTCGTGCGCACGAACGAGCCCGACGCCAGCGTGGCCTTTGCACCCAGCGACGACGCGAGCCGGAACATCGCCAAGCACGTGGTGGAGTTTCTGCTGAATGAGCGGGCCGCCGGGCGAATCCCCCAGGACTTTCTGCCGCTGCAGGCGGGCGTCGGCAACGTGTCCAACGCGGTGATGGCCGCGGTCGGTGCTCACCCGGATATTCCGCACATCTCGATGTACACCGAAGTTCTGCAAGACGCGCAGATCGACATGCTGGAATCCGGCCGCCTGCGCGGCGCGAGCACGTGTGCACTCGCGCTCTCCAGCACGGCGATGCGTCGCGTCTTTGACCGCATGGACTTCTTTGCCCCGCGGATCATTCTCAGGCCGCAGGAACTCTCGAACAATCCGGGCATCGTCCGAAGACTGGGCGTGATCACCATGAACACCGTGCTGGAGATGGACATCTTCGGCAACGCCAACTCCACCCACGTCTGCGGCACCCAGATGGTCAACGGCATCGGCGGCTCCGGCGACTTCACCCGCAACGCGTATCTCTCGATCCTCATGGCGCCGAGTATCGCCAAAGGCGGCAAGATCTCCGCCGTGGTGCCGATGGTGAGCCATGTTGATAACAACGAACACTCGGTGCAGGTGCTGGTGACCGAGCAGGGCCTGGCCGACCTCCGCGGCCTGGACCCGAAGCGGCGTGCCGAGCGGATCATCAATCAGTGCGCCCACCCGGACTATCGCCCGTACTTGCTGAACTATCTGGAACGCTGCAAGCCCGGCCACCTGCGGCATGATCTTTTGCGGTGCTTTGATCTGCACCGGAACTTGATGGAGAAGGGGAGGATGCTGGAGGGGGTTGGGGGGTGAGGGGGCGCACACACTCAGAAGACGCAATTCTTATTGAGCGCGTCCTACGATGATTGACACGTGTGCCGCGGCCCGGCCGAGTAGCTGCGAGGTGGGGTACGCACGTTACAGTTGCAAGAGTGATTGCCACCGAGTAGAAGCAACACGAGGAGTTGCCGCAACATGCCACGCCGCTTTGTGACGCCAATCGCTCGGCACCATCACGCGATACTGCCAGTGCTGGCGTGCGTGTGTTTTGCGGTCTGCTCGGGATGCCAGCCCACAGCGCCGGCCCATGTACTGGTCGAGTACGCCGGAGCAAAGGCAGACATCAGTGAGCAGCTCACCGAGCCAAGTGCGATCAAGGCAGAAGCGGTGGGCGTATCTTCTCGAGCCGTGGACCGATTTAAGATCGAGGGCGAGAGGCTCTTTGACGGGAAGACTCTCGTAGTGAGGGAGCGTACTTGGGCTGACTACTACTGGTTTGACGAGCAGTCTCAGAAGCTGTACATCTTGTGGTCCAGCCTCAATGCCGTTGCTTTTCTTGTGCCGATGCCGACGAAGTGCGCGCGATTGTCCTGCTATGACGCCAGCCGGATTCCAGCCAGGGCACTCTGGAACACTACGGTCTGCCAAGATGGGAATCAGGGGTATCCATCGCCCACAAGAGGCTTCTTTGTTCGTGCTGATCGCTCCATGATTGCGGTAGGTCTCAGCGGCACCATCGTCATCGTTCGCACCACCGACGGGAGCATGCTCGGATACGCAAAGGCACCCACAGAGGACGTCGCATTTCTCACCATCGGCAACCAAGTCGTTGTTCACGCTCGGTCGCAGCACCGTGACAAGGTATTCGTCGTTCCGATGGTGAGCGAGCCTATTGAGTCGCTTCAGCCCAGCGAGGAGTAATTGCAGATGTTCGATGAGCAAGGTTCCACCCGTGTTGCTCCGAGTGCACTGCCGGCCCTTCCACACTCGGGCGCACCACTGTCCAAAAGAAGGAGCGTGCTCAAGTGACGTATGCCATGCGCTGGCTAAGGCTACTCGCTGTCACCGTTGTGCTCTCTGGCTGCGGCGGCTGCCGAATGGCTTCTGTTGAGTCACGGGTGCTCAACACCGTCTCTATGCCGACTCGACCAGGCTCGATCACGTTGATGTGCGCCTCCGACGCCGGAATCGTGGTCGGTGCCGAGAAGATGTTGATCGGTCTATCACCAGTCGGCGAGATCACATGGGTACGCCCCCTCGCCGGGTGGCCCACACACCTTGCGGCGGCCCCTTCCGAGAAAACTGTGGCGGTGACAATGTCCGGAGCGGAGGTCCTTGTCGGAGATGCCTTACGCACGGATGCTCCACTGCGATTACTGGCTTCATACAAGCCCGCCACCATTCAAGCCATCGCATGGTTGGACGACAGTATGTTGGCAGTTGCCGGAGGATTTGGGTGTGATGTTGTCAACATAGAACGCGGCACGAAGACAAGCATTTTTACGGGGAGTGTGCAAGACATTCACATGAATAGGGAGACTGGTTCGCTCTTCATACTTGGTCGTGGCGTACTCACGCTCTTAGATCGCCGGAGCGGAGACCGTCGGTCGATCGTGGTTCCAACCCGTTCGGACTCTCAGATCGTGGGCATTATCAAACAAAATGTGTTCATCGTCGAGTTTGGCTTTCCGGGATACTTTTCCATGAAGCCCAAGCCCGCGTACGTGTGGACCATTGATACCGACGACGCTTCGGTGCGTCGGAGTGAACAGGCATTGGAGGGCTTCAGAGCTGCTCAGTTGACCTCGGGACCTGTCGTGACCTCGCTCGCGAGCAAGCCGGTCGTTCTCGTTGACTGGTATGATGAGATCATCTTGTTTGATCCCAATTCGGGTCTCAGCATCGGCAAGCTACCGAGGCTTTCTGGCCCGATGGCTGTGACTGATGACTCTGCGTCGGTGGTGTGGGCCGTCGACGGAAACTCAGTCCAAAGAGTCAGACTTACAGCTCACTGATCCTCATGGGATACTCAAAACCGAATCGACGAGCGTCGGCCGCCACGCCGACGCTCGTCGTGTGTTGATGTTCTTTCAGCAGCTCGGCTCGGAGAGCCGGGCCACCCGGCGGCCGGGCTTGCTTTCGATCACTCCTCGGCGCTGCCGGCGACGTCATCCTCCGGATTCGCGCCGGGCTTGGCCACCACGGGCTGGGTGGCCTTGATCGCCAGGACGCTGCGGCGGATCTCATCAAAGATCATCGGGTTGTCGCGGAGGAACTTCTTCGCCGCCTCGCGGCCCTGGCCCACTCGGGTTTCGCCGTAGCTGAACCACGAGCCGCTCTTGTCCACCACGCCGGCGTCGACGGCGAGGTCGATCAGGTCGCCAGAGGCGCTGATGCCCTCGTCGAACATGATGTCAAACTCGGCATCGCGGAAGGGCGGGGCGACCTTGTTCTTCACGATGCGCGTCCGCACGCGGTTGCCCACGGCGATGTCGCCCTCTTTCAGCGAGCCGGTGCGGCGGATATCGATGCGGACCGAGGCGTAGAACTTCAGCGCGCGGCCGCCGGGCGTGGTCTCGGGCGAGCCGAACATCACGCCGATCTTCTCGCGGATCTGGTTGATGAAGATCACCGTGCAGTTGCTGCGGGCGATGATGCCCGTGAGCTTGCGCATCGCCTGGCTCATCAGCCGTGCCTGCAAACCCATCACCGAATCGCCCATCTCGCCCTCGATCTCGGCCCGCGGAATCAGTGCGGCGACCGAGTCAACGATGATCACGTCCACCGCGTTGGATCGCACCAGAAGCTCGCAGATTTCCAGCGCCTGCTCGCCCGAATCCGGCTGGCTGACCAACAGATCATCAATGTTCACCCCGATCTTGCGCGCCCACGACGGATCGAGCGCGTGCTCGGCGTCGATCACCGCGGCCACGCCGCCGGCCTTCTGCGCCTGCCCGGCCACCGTCAGCGCGAGCGTGGTCTTACCGGAAGATTCCGGCCCGAAGATCTCGATGATGCGTCCGCGCGGAATGCCCTTGCCGCCAAGGGCGAGGTCGAGCGAGATCGAACCGGTGGAGATGCCCGGGATCGCCAGATAGGCGGTCTCATCGAGCTTCATGATCGAGCCCTTGCCAAAGGTCTTCTCGATCTGGCCGACGGCTTGGCCAAGGGCTTGCAGCTTTTCCTTGGTCGGCTTCAGGGCTTCGGGTTGGCGGGGTTTGGCCTCGACTTCCGTGGCGTGAGAGACGCCGTTGGAGGAGGCGGAATCAGCGGACGACGAGCGCGAACTGCGGGCCATGATGGCCCTCCTTTCAACCTTGCCGCGGGTGGCCGACGGGGCTCGAGGCCGACGATCCGGATGACGCTCAGAGTCGCGCCGGGATCGCAAGCATGGAGCAGACGGGTCCGCGAGAACCGAGCGCTGGGCAGGCCCAGTCGGCACACGCCGACTGGAAAACCTCGGTCCGGGGCGGCGCTGGGCGCGAGCCGGACTGGGGATCAGTATACCAGCCACGACCCAAACGTCAATGTTTGGGTTTGGTTTGTGGACAAAAGTTCGGTGTGGTTCGTAAGTGGTTTCTATACAGGGATTTACGAGCCACCAAAGCTGTTCGGGTCTCGCGTTCGAAGCCGCCGCTGGTCGCCTCTCGGCCCCGGTCCGTCACATTTCGTGCCCGCATTCGGAACCTCGATGCCCCTCGGCGCCACCAAGAGGTGGCCACAGGATCGCAAGAACCCGTGGACAAGGAGCAACCGATGACCAGCAGCACCGCACCATCGCCATCAACGACCCCTGTCATGGGCCCGTCGCGCCACCAAAGTGACATCGCCGAAGTGCCGCCCAAAGCTGTGCAAGACTGGCTCCGCGCGGGCACGGCGGTGCTGATCGATGTGCGGGAACCCGACGAGCATGCTCGTGAGCGCATCGAAGGCGCTCAGCTCCTGCCGCTCTCGCGCTTCGACGCGCAGGCCGCCAGCACGTTGGCCAAGCCCGGACAGCGCATCGTCCTGCACTGTCGCGGCGGCAAGAGATCGGCGGACGCCTGCCGCCTGCTGATGCACGTGCCCGGCATCTCTGCGATGAATGTCGTGAGCATGGCCGGGGGCATCGAAGCGTGGAAGAGTGCGCTTTTGCCGGTCGCACTCGACACGCGTGCCCCGCGCATCAGCGTGATGCGTCAGGTCCAGCTCATCATCGGCGTGTGCGTGCTGGTCGGCTCGGCCCTCGCCTATTTCGTGCATCCGGCATTCATGGGTATTCCGGCGTTCTTCGGTGCCGGACTCACCTTCGCCGGGGCTTCGGGCACGTGTGCGCTGGCCACCATCGTGGGGAAATTGCCGTGGAACCGTACCATCGCCGCAACATGCGGCACCGGCGCGAGCTGCGCGATCGGCTCGTGACAACGATCACACTTCAACCCGCATCAACCCGCATCAACCCGCATCAACCCGCATCAACATCGAATCAAGGAGCTTTCCGATGAACTTTGACGCCACCGAGTTTTACGCCGCCTGGCCCGCACGGATGAACGCGATGAAGGCCCGCGCCGGAGGAGGCGACATCGCCAAGTCCTTCGGCGGGTTCTTTCAGGGGTTGATGAAGGACTCCACCGCCGAGGGCGGTCTGTCGGTCAAGCACAAGGAACTCATCGCACTCGCGATCGGCGTCGCCGTACGATGCGACGCGTGCATCTACTCCCACGTTGAGAAGTGCCTGAAGGCCGACGCCACGCCGCGCGAGGTGATGGATGCCGCAGGCGTTGCGGTGATGATGGGCGGCGGCCCGACGTACACCTACACGACCATGGTCGCCGGCGCGCTTGAACACTTTGAGAAAGCGAGCACCCCTGGCTGAGATGCATCAGCGAGCTCGCACAGGACGTCGCCCGCGCTTTCTGGGTTCGTCGGCATCTTCGCTACGCCTGATCTCCCGCATGATCCGCTCTCGCAATGTCTGCGGCATCGTGCCTCCGGCCATCTGGGCGCACGCTTCCTGCACGATATCGAGTTCGCGAAACACGGCTCGGCAGCGAGCGCACACCTCGGCCTGAGGCACGACAAAGCCGGCGCTGGTCCCGCCATGATCCATGGCGCTCATCTTCAGTTTCAGGAGGTCCATGCAGACCTGCTTGTCGTAGATCGGAGCCGGGGCCCGGATGGCGCGTACGCCCGACATCATCCCCTTACGCAGCGCGAGCCGAGCACGATGCAGTCGCGTCTTCACGGTGTTCTCCGCCAGCCCGAGCGCGGCCGCGGTCTGGCCGATGTCCAGTTGCAGCATCTCCTTCAGCACCAGCGGCAAACGCAGATGCTCGGGCAACCGGACAATCTCGTTCTGCACGCGTGCGATCGCCTCGTTTCGCTCAGCAACGGGCTCATCGTCCCGGCCCGCGGCGGCGATGCGCGTGATCGTCGTCTCACCCCAGGGCATGAGCTGCGACACCGCCGGCATTCTGCGATCGATGCCGCCCTTTCGACGTGACCGCGTGCGACACGATCGCGCCGCGATCGCATGCAGCCATGTACTCGCGCGGGACTGGCCCTTGAACGACGCCCAGCCGCGATACGCGTGCAGAAACACCTCCTGCACCATGTCGTCAGCATCAGCGTGATTGCCGCATAGCCGCAGGGCGAGCCCGCGAAGGCGCGGGCCATAACGAGCCAGCAACGCCGCAATCGCCTCGCCCGCATCGCTCCCCGGCGCCGGTTCTTTCCAATCCGCATCGCTCTCGCTGGCGGGTGAAGCAATGCGATTGATGATGCGGGCCATGCCATGTCAGTGTACGTCTCGGGTCGGCCGGCCTCGGGCTCATACCATGGTGTATCGATGAACGCCCGTTCGACTATCGCCCTGAACGGTGATCGCATTGATCTGCCGATCACCGGCATGTCCTGCGCCGCGTGCGCCGCCCGCATTGAAAAGCGCCTGACGAATCAGCCGGGAGTCACCATCGCGAGCGTGAACTTCGCGACCAAGATGGCCACCGTCCGCTTTGATCCAGCCGCGATCACGCCCGCCGCGATCGCTCAGGCCATCGATGATCTTGGGTTCACTGCGACGATCCCGTCCAACATCCAGTCGCAGAACTCTTCGGTCGGCACGCCCGCTGGCGATCCGATCGTCGAAGAAGCCGCCCGCCTCCGCTCGCTGCGGCTGAAGCTGATCGTCGGAGCCGTGCTCACGGTTCCGCTCCTGATCCTCGCGATGTCTCACGGGCGCATCGAGTCGCTCGTCGGCCCGCCGCTGGATCGGTGGTCCGGCGTCGTGCAGCTCCTGCTCAGCACGCCTGTGGTCCTCTGGTGCGGCGCACCGTTTTTCCGCTCCGCCCTTCGCGGGGCTCGTCATCGCTCGGCCAACATGGACACGCTCGTCGCTCTCGGCGCGGGCTCGGCATACCTGTACTCGCTCATCGCCACGCTCTGGCCGGGGCTCATCACGGTTGCACACACGAGCAACCACGCCCACACGGCGATGCCCCATGTCTACTTTGAGGCCGCCGCGTCGATCATCGTGCTGATCCTCCTCGGCAAGTTTCTTGAATCGCGAGCCACCCGCCGAACGACCGATGCGATCCGATCGCTCATCGCGCTGCAGCCCGCGACGGCCCGCGTTCTTCGCAACGGGATGGAATCAGAGCTTCCGATCGCCGAACTGAGCATCGGCGACATGATCATCATCCGCCCCGGCGCTCGCGTTCCCGTCGACGGCGTGATCGCCGCGGGCGCGTCATCCATCGACGAATCCATGCTCACCGGCGAGAGCATGCCCATCGACAAGTCGATCGGTGCCCCCGTGTTCGCCGGCACAATGAACTCGGGCGGCGCGCTGCAGATCACCGCCACGCATGTGGGCGAAGACACCGCCCTCAAGCAGATTGTCCGACTCGTGAACGAGGCGCAGGGGTCCAAGGCGCCGATCGCGCGATTCGCCGACCAGGTCAGCGGCGTCTTCGTGCCGATCGTCATCGCCATCGCGATCGTGACGTTTGTTCTCTGGTGGCTGCTGGCCCCTTCAGACGCACGCCTGAGCATGGCGCTTGTCGCCAGCGTCTCGGTCCTCATCATCGCCTGCCCATGCGCTCTCGGCTTGGCCACGCCGACTGCGATCATGGTCGCCACGGGGCGCGGCGCTCGCATGGGCGTGCTCTTCCGCAGCGGCGCGGCCCTGGAAACCGCCCACGCGGTCTCGGCGATCGTCCTGGATAAAACCGGCACGATCACGCTCGGGCGGCCGTCGCTCGACACGATCGTGCCAATCGATGGTTTCGACGAGAACGAACTGCTCCGCATCGCGGCCTCTGCCGAGAGCGCGAGCGAGCACCCGATCGCCGTCGCGATCACGTCGGCCGCTCGCGAGCGCGGGCTCATGATCACCGCGCCGCAGTCACTCATGGCCCATCCGGGAAAAGGCATCGACGCGCGTGTAGACGAAGCGACGATCGTGATCGGAACCGCCGACTTCCTGCTCAGCCGTGGCGTAACGCTCTCGCTGCTGCCCATCGCCGCCAAGCACGCATCGCTCGGCAAGACCATCCTGCATGTCGCCATCAACGAACGCGAAGCGTGCGTCATCGCCGTCCGCGATGCCATTCGGCCAACGTCCAAGGCCGCGATCGATCGGCTGCGAGCGATGGGGCTGACGATCTCAATGATCACCGGCGATCATCTGCAGACGGCCAATGCCGTTGCCGCGGAGGTGGGGATCGATCGCGTGTTTGCCCAGTCGCTCCCCGCCGACAAGGCCAAGGCCGTCGATGATCTTCGCGCTCAAGGTCATGTGGTTGCCATGGTCGGCGACGGGATCAACGACGCACCCGCGCTCGCCCGCGCCGATGTCGGCATGGCCATGGGCTCGGGCACCGATGTTGCCATCCAGTCCGCCGACATCACGCTGGTCCGTACCGACCTGCACGCGGTCGCCGACGCGATCGCGTTGTCGCGGGCAACCATGCGCACAATCCGGCAGAATCTCTTCTGGGCGTTCGCGTACAACGTGATCGCGATTCCTATAGCCGCGGGCGCGCTCTATCCATTCACCGGCTGGTTGCTCTCCCCGATCATCGCAAGTGCGGCGATGGCGCTCAGCAGCGTCAGCGTGGTGCTCAGCAGCTTGCGATTGCGGGCCTTCTCGGCCGAGTCGTTGCAGCCATGATCATCACGGCTTGGTCGGCTCGCTCTTCTTGGCGTCCTTCTCGTGTTCGATGGACGCCGAGTTGATGCAGTACCGCATCCGAGTCTCCGTCGGCCCATCGTCGAACAGGTGTCCAAGGTGGCCGCCGCAGCGGGCGCAGCAGACTTCGGTCCGCACCATGCCATAAGAGAGATCGACGTGCTCGGTGATCTTGCCCTCGGCAAGCGCCTTGTCAAAGCTCGGCCAGCCGCAGCCGGAATCGAACTTCGCGTCGGACTTGAACAGCTCCAGCCCGCACCCGGCGCAGCGATACACGCCCGGCTCCTTGGTGTTCCAGTACTTTCCGGTAAAGGCCCGTTCGGTGCCTTTCTCGCGCAGGATGCGGTACTGCTCGGGAGACAACTCCTTGCGCCACTGCTCTTCGCTCTTCACGATGGTGTCCTTCTCGGGTGGTTTGGCGGGCACGGCGGCTTGGGTCGGGGTCGCGGTGGTAGCCACAGGCGCAGTTGAGGACGACGCCGCCGGTGCCGGCGAAGCCGGAGCACTCTGGCTCACGCCCTCAGACTTTGTGCGCTCCGGCGAACATCCGGCCAGTGCTGCGCACGCCCCGACACACGCCAAAATCATCCATCCGCCAGAGGTCTTCACAACTGTGCTCCAGAGCGTGTTCCCCGCTCGATCCACCGGGCCAACGCGGCCGAGTCATCGAGCACCTTCAAGAACGCGCCCTCCAAGCTCTTCGATGCCGGTACATCGACGGAGGCAACGGAATCGTTCCGCCACGTTGATCATTGCAGGCCAACACGCGCACCGCGTTGGCCAGCAGCGCCCGCTGCTGGCCGATGTCGGCTCGCGGCAAGAAAAAACCCCCGGCCCGACGTACGTGATTGTCGAGCCGGAGGTTTCCAGATGGTCAGAACCTCAGTATGCACTTGTGTCCAACCCACTTCAGAGGCAGCGAGCATTACTTCCGATACGCATCGGTTCGAAAAAAGATGCCCAGGCGAAACAGAAACTCTGTGGCTTCTCGAACTTCCCACTTCTCAAAACCACGTAATTGCGCGGGAGGATGTGGGCTATCCATCATGTCCGCCGGATGTGGGGAGACGGCTCCGGACCTTTCCGAGGCCGACATCGCCAGACTCACGCACGCCTCAGCGGCTTCAAAGAGCCGATCCGCGCTGAGTTGTTGCTGTTGTGTTCCCATCCATAAGCCCTCGACGTGCCATCACGTCCAGTGTGCCGAGATGGGGTTCGACCGCGCTCCGCTGATGGATGTTTTGCGGAGCAATCGGCCAGAAGATTCTCAGGGTTTCGCGTCTTTTGTCGCCGGCTCTTCCTCGGCGGGCAAGTGGCAACTGTCCATGCCGCGCTTGAAGAGGTACTGCTGGTGATACTCCTCAGCGCGGTAAAACTCAGCGGCCTTCTCGACTTGCGTCACGATCGGTCGCTTGAACTTGCCCGACTTTTCCAGCCGCTCCTTGATCTCGCGGGCGGCCTTTTCCTGTTCTGGGGAGTAGAAGAAAATCGCCGAGCGATACTGCGAGCCATAGTCCGGCCCCTGGCGATTCAACTGCGTCGGATCGTGCAGCTTGAAAAATGTCTCCACGAGCTTGGCGTAGGTCACCTTGGCCGGGTCAAACTCAACTTTGATCACCTCGGCGTGCCCGGTCGTGTCGGTGCAGACGTCCTTGTACGTCGGGTTCTTGGTCTTGCCGCCTGAGTACCCGACCGCGGCATCCACAACTCCAGGAACCTTGCGGAACGTCGCTTCCACACCCCAGAAACACCCTGCACCAAACATCGCACTCTCGGTCTTCACCGGCTTGGGCTGGGTCGCTTCTGGAGTGGTCGTGGCCGGAGTTGCGGGCGTTGACGTGGGCATGTCCTTTGAGTCTCCTGGAACCTTGGCGGGAGTCGTCTTTTCTTCCGAAGAGGGAGGAGTTGGCGTCGCGGGCTTGGTTTCATCCAAAGCAACGGACACAACCGTCGCCTGATCGATCTTCGGCGTGGCACACTCAGCGCACTCGCCCCCGAAAACCGCGTTGATCCCCATCGTGATCGGACACGACGAGCAGGGGACGGCGACGCGATAAGCGACCAATCCACCCAGAATCGTGGTCGCGCCGGCCAAACCGAGCAGTGTGGACGAGATCTTCATGCGTGTGCTCCTGCAAAGACGTACGTTGGTCAGGGTCGATCGGATCGCGGACAGGGCTGGCCGCAGGATTCCCAGTGTGAATCTCGGCGGACTGTTCCCCCGTCCAAGGTCCGACAATGCGGCAAGCGGCCAATACCCCGTGGGATCAGGGTACGATTGGCCCGGCCATGAACAACCCCCTCTCTGCCGCTCCGTCTTTGGATGCACGAAACTCCGCCGGCGTGACGCTCCGGGAACGTTTCGACCTTCAGCGGGTTTTGGATGCCAACCCCAACGCGCTGGAGCTGTTTGAGCAGCATGTCAATCCGGCCTTTGCCGCGGTGCTGAAGACCATCGGCTTTGATGCTCGCTATGTGCGGGGCGAAGGGGCGTATCTCTTTGACGATCGGGGGACTCGGTACATCGATCTGCTGGGCGGCTATGCGGTGTTTGCGGCGGGTCGCAATCACCCCGTGATTCGCGATGCGTTGAAGCAGGCGATGGATCTGAATCTACCAAACCTGCCCGGCGTGGGCACGTGGCGATTGCCGGGCGTATTAGCACGCGAGCTGATCGCGCTGGCGCCGAAGGATCATCGCGATGGCACGGCACTTGACACGGTGTTCTTTGCCTCAGGCGGAGCCGAGGCGATCGATGCCGCGCTCAAGCACGCGCGGGCGGCGACGGGGCGTGAGCGATTTGTGTACTGCCACCGCGCCTATCACGGGCTGACGTTCGGCGCTCTCTCGGTGACGGGCAACCACGAGTTTCGCGACGACTTTGGCACGCTCGGACCAAGCACGGAGATTCCGTTCAATGATCTCGCCGCGCTGGAGCGCGAGCTGAGCGCGGGCGATGTCGCCGCGTTCATCGTCGAGCCGATCCAGGGCAAGGGCGTGAACCTGCCGGATGACGATTTTCTTCGCGAGGCGAGCGCGATCTGTCGGCGGTTCAACACGCTGATGATCCTCGACGAGATTCAGACGGGGCTCGGACGCACAGGCCGCATGTTCGCGGGCGAGCACTGGGGCATGGGCGCGACCGGCCCCAAGGGTTGGTGTCCGGACATCATGGTGATCGCCAAGGCGCTCTCGGGTGGATATGTGCCGGTCTCAGCGGTACTCGTGAAGCGTGCGATCCATCAGAGGGTTTTCACGAGCATGAGCCAATGCTCGCGGATCCAGACCACGTTTGGGATGAACGATTTGGCGATGGCCGCGGGACTGGCGACCCTGCATGTGCTCAAGACCGAGCGGATCATCGAGAACGCCGCGGACGTGGGAACGTATCTGCGCGACGGGCTGGCCCGAACGCTGGGCAAGTATGAGCTTGTGAAGGAAGTCCGGGGCAAGGGGCTGATGATCGCCATCGAGTTTCACAAGCCCAAGAGCTTCATGCTGGCACGGGCGTGGGACATGCTGCACGCGATGGACCCGAATCTGTTCTGCCAGGCGATCATCCTGCCCCTGATGAGCGATCATCGGATTCTGGCGCAGGTCGCCGGGCATCGACTGGACGTGATCAAGCTGATCCCGACGCTGGTGCTGTCGCGAGCGGATGCCGATGAGGTGATCAAGGCGATGGACACGTGCGTCGGGGCGTGCAGCTCGCTGACGGGTCCGGTGTGGGAAGTGGGCAAGAAGCTCGGGTCCGCCGCACTCAAGCGGTTTGGAAAGGGCTCGCCGCAGGCGGATCAGGCGGTTGCGGCCGGAGTGTGAGCGGTTGCGGTCGCTCCAGCCGCATGTTTCTGCTCACTTTCAGTGGTTGGTCAACCGATGTTGAACGGGTGGTCACTGGCGGTCGTCGGAGTTCTCGGGCGGAGGATGGGTGCCTGGAGCGATCGGGAGCGTGAGTGGTCGCGGTGTGCATGATCTGCGTGTGAGCGGCGACAACCTTTCGCCGCTGGCGTCGGCGATCATGGCCGCCGCGGGTTCAGTCGCACCCAAGCGTGCGCTGCTGGTAGGCATCTCGGGCATCGGCGGGTCCGGCAAGGGCTATCTTGCCCAGCGTTTGGTCGCTCTGTTGCGTGCCGAGGGCCAGAGCGTCGCGATGATTCCCGGTGATGACTGGCTTGCCGCGCCTTCGGTGCGATTCGATCGATGGCGATCACCGGAGAACTATTACCAGCGTGCCATGCGGCTGGATGATCTGTATGCGAAGCTGATCGTCCCGCTGGTGCGGGATCGGGGCGTTGATCTCTCATTCGAGGGCGCCCACACCGCCAGCATCGAGTCGATGCGCCCCGTGCGCATCGCCCATCGCGAGATCGACATCGTCGTGTTGGAAGGTGTGTATCTCTTCAAACTCGGCACGCACGGCGGCATGACCCGGGACGCGTTCGACCTGCGCTGCTGGGTCGATTGCACCTTCGAGACCGCGCTGGAACGCGCGCTCGAACGCCGACAGGAAGATCTGCCCCCCGACCTCGCCCGCGCCGAGTACGAGCAGGTGTACTTCCCCGCGCAGCGCATCCACGCAAAGACCGACGCTCCACGCGATTGCGCCCACGCGATCATCGTGAACGATCCGCGGATGATCTCCGGCTGATCTCGGGCGGAGTGATGGGAACGTGCCGCGCACGGGTTTCACCCCATTTCGCAGTTTGCCCATCTTGCCATCCGGGCGTGTGAGCATTCCGAAAAGTCGGCACAATTCTCCCACATCTCCTTGCATCCGCGACGCTTGTGCGGATAATCACCCCATCTTGGGGATAGACCCGAGTCGGGGTTGGGGTTCACATGACGAGAGAGAGAAGCCGTGCTCGGCAGTATCCCGGGCGGTGTCGTGTTTCTCTTTGCGTTGGGGAGCTTTGTTCAACATGATTCGTGCACTCTCGATGACCGTTGCCGTCGCTGGTCTTGCTCTTGCGGCTTCGTCCGCGTCCGCGACCGCGATCTTCAGCTATGCGTTCAACAACCTGGATGGCACGTTCGTCCGGAACACCGGGCCGAACTCCAACACCATTCTCGGTCAGTTCACCGCGACGGCGGTTGCGGGCAACCTGCGTTCGAGCGGGTCGCTGAGCCGCAACGTCAGCCCGCTGACGCAGGCCGACTTCCGCGCTGGCTACGTGACGCTGGACGCTCCGGCCGGGTTCCAGCTCACGGTGAGCGTGATCAATCCGTCGGGTACCGGCGCGCAGGGCGCTGGCACGCTCACGCTCCGTGACACCAACAACGACACGATCACGGCGAACTTCACCGGCACCTGGCTCATCGCTGGCGCTGGCGTGTTCTTCAACAGCTCCTCGATCTCGTACGTGATCAGCAACCCCTCGGGCGACAACGCGATCAACGGGTCCAACGGCTCGTTCGCCACCACGACCGGCTACATCAACCAGCAGCTCTCGGGCGCGCTGAACCAGCTCTTCCTGGACATGAACGGCGCGAGCAGCGTCGCGCAGGTCTTCAGCTCCTCGTTCAACGGCGTCTCCTCGACCGCCACGGGCCAGATCATCCCGGCCCCGGCGTCGCTCGCGCTGGCGGGCGTGGGCATGATCTTCGCCGGTCGCCGCCGCCGCTGAATCGGTGGGATGTGATCAATCGCACATGAATCTGGCGGCCTCGGTTTCGACCGGGGCCGCTGTGTTTTTGGAATCAACGATGCTCATGCTCAGACCGCGGGTGTCCGCGCCGGCACGCGCTCGACGCTGGTCTGAAACGGGATGTGCAGCTTGCCGCGCACGACGCGCTTGCCCTTGATGACCTCGAAGGCGGCGGCGGTGTCGAGATGGTCCAGCGTGATCACGCCGTCGCCGGCGCGTTCGGGTCTTCGCACGAGCGAGAGCGCGACGCCGTGGGGGCCGACGGCGAGTGGATTGGTGAAGGTGATCCGCGCCACGACCTGCTCGCTCGCGTCGATGCGGACGAGCCGGGAGCCCTCGTCAAAGAGGGTGGACCCGAAGAGGTTGATCCCCGCGCGATCGCGGATAACGAAGACCAGATCGAGCGACGTGACTTCGACCTGGGCACTCAGCACAACCTCGATGGTGATCTTCTCGCCGCAGACAAAGGCGTCGGCGGGGCGACCGTGCTCATCAAGCAGCCGGACCGCAGAGATCCCAGCATGGCCCGTGCCATAGCGCAGGCCGTCGTTCTCGATCTCGGCCTCACGGATGGGTTTGGCGGCGTCGGCAAGCTCGGGCCTGCGACTGGCGACAAGTTCCTGAGCGCGCTCGGTGGATTCGGCGCGAAGCATGTGCATGTAGCGATCCACCGTCTCGCCCGCGGGGCCGGAGTGTTCCTGATTGCCCCGATTCAGCAGGACGGCGTGGGAGCAGATGCTCTTGACGGTCTCGGCGGAGTGCGAAACGAGCAGCAGGGTCATGCCATCATCGAGCATCCGCCGCATGCGCGAGATGCACCGCTGCTGAAATCCGGCATCGCCCACCGAGAGAATCTCATCGACGATGAGGATGTCCGGCTGGACGCAGACGGCGACGCTGAACGCCAGGCGGGCGTGCATGCCGCTGGAGTAGACCTCGACGGGTTGATCGATGAACGCGCCGATGTCGGCGAAGCTGGCGATCTCGTCGAAGCGACTCTCCATTTCGCGGCGCGAGACGCCGAGAATCGACCCGGCGAGAAAGACGTTCTCTCGCCCAGTGAACTGAGGATTGAAGCCACTGCCAAGTTCCAGCAGTGCGGCGACGCGCCCGCGGATGTGCACCTCGCCCTCGGTGGGCGAGAGCGTTCCGGCGATGATCTGCATGAGCGTGCTCTTGCCCGAGCCGTTGCGCCCGACGACGCCGACGGCCTGGCCGCGTGGAACGTCGAACGTCGCGCCGCGCAAGGCCCAGAAAGGGCGGCCGAAGCTCTTGCGCCCGAGCGCGAACAGATGCCGCACCTTGTCGATGCTGCGGTCGTAGATGTCGTAGCGCTTGCCGACGTTGCGGACGCTGATGGCGATGTTCGCCGCGGAGCCGGAAGAGCCGGGATCAGTGGGCATCGGCCATGCTCCTGCGCATCATGCTGAAGAGCGCGTATCCGGCGAGCATGACGATCGCGCCCAGCAGCGTGACCCAGCCCAGGCCGACCCACGAGGGCATCTCGCCCCAGAGCAGCACGCGTCGTGCGCTCTCAACCAGGATCGACATCGGGTTGTGCTCGATGCTCCAGCGGATCACCCGCTGCTCGGGCGGAATGCGATCGATCTGGTAGAACAGGGGCGTCAGGAACATGAGCAGTTGCACGAGCACCACCACGATGTGGCGGACGTCACGGATGAACGCGCCGATCGCCGAGAGCGCCCAGGCGATGCCGAGACTCCACATCGCCAGCGGGACAAGCACCAGCGGAAAGAGCAGAACCGTCCACTTGAGCGCGCCAAAGCCGGCGCCGATCACCAGCACGATGAGCAGCAGACCGATCGCCACCGCCGCGTGCACCAGCGCTGCGTACACCACCGTCACCGGCAGAATCTCCAGCGGGAAGACGACCTTGCGCACCAGATTTGGCTTGCCTGAGACGAGCGTCGGCGCTCGGCTGGCCGCCTCGGCAAAGACCTGGAACACGCACTGACCCGCGAAGAAGGTCAGGGGAAAATCCAGGTGTGGCGGCAGTTCGCCCTTGTTCCAGCGTGAGCCGAAGATGTAGCCGAAGACGACCGTGAACACGGCGAGTTGCAGGAGCGGGCTCAGGATGTTCCACCCGATGCCCAGAAGCGCGCCCATGTGCCGCTCAAGAAGTTCGCGGGAGGCGAAGCTGGAGATCAGTTCTCGATGGGTCCAGAGCGTCGCCAGGAGCTTGAGCGGATCAACATGCTCACGCACGGGCTGTGGCGACGCGGACCGGATGACAACCTCGCTCATGGTCAGGCCATGTTAGCCCCCAACCTTCTCCCCCTCTCCGCCTCCCCCCCCCCGGGGCGCACGCTGGCACCCCGGTTTTCACCAGATCGCAGCCATGGTGTGCTGTCAGGGCCGCTCTGCCCGCGGATCGCATGGAATCTTCACCCCGTTGGCCCAGGACCTGCACCCCGTGCCGTCAGATAGTCGAATACACTGAAGACTGAGACGGTCCAAGCCCGAGGTGAGCCCATGGCGAATCCAAAGAGAAAACGACGCGCACTGGCCAAGGACGCACTGGAGGCGTCGGCCCGTACACGCGCGTGGATCGGGTCGCTGAAGATTCGAGCCCTTGTGTGGATCGTGGCGATCGCGCTGGCGACGACCGCGACGATCGTGCTTGCGGGTGTGCCCGCTTGGCCGGCGGTCGGTGTGGCGGTTGCCGCGGCGTGTGTCAGTGTTGGCAAGATCACCAGCAAGCTTTTGAAGCCCACCTGCCTTGAGTGCGGGTGCGATCTCTCCAGCCAGCCGATCGGGCTGCAGGGCATCGCCTGCCCGACGTGCGGCAGCGTGAACACGCCCGGGCTCGTGCAGTTCGCGCGCATGGGCGATCCGCAGGATCAGGACAAGCCGTCGAACAAGGCGTGAGCCGAGCCGGGCTTTGGAATGACGTCGTGACGACGCTTGCTGCACATCAAAGGGTCACGGCTTGGCTGGCTTGCGATCGGCGACGGGCATCCATTGTCCGTTCCGCCAGACCGGACGGGCCGGATCGACGCTGAAGACGCGCGCGAGTTCATCGATATCCAGCTCGCGCAGGGGGCTGCCGCCATCGGAGACGATCTGGGCGGCCCATGATCTGGCCTGACCAGAGAGCAGCACGCTCTCGGTGCGAATCTGGGCGAGCAGTTCTTCGTCGCTCAATCGCGGGCCGGGCGTGCCCAGGCAGTGCGGGCAGACCACCACGCCCGTGGGGCCGGCACCCTCGCGGATGAAACGGCGATTCAGGCATCTTGGGCAGGTCGGCCACTGCTCGGCGTGCCGGCGCACCTGATCCGCCCCGCTGCCGAAGTTCTGCGTCAAGAGCTTGCTGACCCGCTCGAAGAGCGCCGCGACGCCGGGGCGACTGAGGATCGCCTGAGCCCGACGCCCCTCGCCGATGCGGATCGAGCCCAGGGCCGAGGCGAGATCGAACGCCGCGGGATCGCGGCTGGTCGTCGTGGTGCGGATCGGCACGGGCTCTGCGGAGAGATCGGCTCCGGTCGTGTCGGCGAGGGCGATGAGCCAGCGTCGCTGCTCGTCGGCGCTCTCCATCGCCGCGAGCGCGAGGCAGACGCTGCGCGCCAGCAGCGGATCGGGCGGGCCGAGCGTGGCGGGAGCATCGCTCTGACCGGCGGGCGTGACTTTGCGGGAGAGTTCGAGCGCGAGGATGTACAAGTCTCGCGCCAATCGACGATCGGCATCGGTCGCGGCCTCGGCAGCGACTTCTTCACCGAGTTCAAAGTAGCCCGCCGGATTCGCCGGGCGCAAGGCCTCCAGCCGCCGGTTCAGATCGGGCACGCGATCGGCGAGTGAGACCGGCGCGTCGGCCTGAACCGGCGCGGGCGGCACTGGCTGGGCGAGCGCACAGGAGATGATGATCGCGTGGATGCTCATGAACCGCGTTCTCCGCCGCCGGCGCGGGGCGCCGACTGCTCGCCGAAGCGCAGAGCCCACAGGCGGCTCATGGCCTGCTCGGTCACGATCATCTGCTGGAAGATGTGCTTGGCCGATCGGCGATCGACGACCATCTCGAGCGCGATCTCGCGGGCCTTGGTCGATTGCACCGGTCGCTCGGCGCAGATGACATAGGCCAGCATCTCGGCGAGCGCGGCTTGCTCCGCCGCAAACTGCTGCACTGGGCCGGAAGCCATCGCGAGCCGACTCGACAACCGACGCTCAACCTGATCGGGCGTCATGGGCGGGCGATCGGCCGGGGGCAGGCGATCGGCTTCCAGGCGCAGCATGCTGTAGAGGTCTCGCGCGGAGCGGCTGGCGCGATCACCTGCGGATTCGG
This sequence comes from Phycisphaerales bacterium, assembly GCA_019750095.1. Classification (GTDB taxonomy): domain Bacteria; phylum Planctomycetota; class Phycisphaerae; order Phycisphaerales; family UBA1924; genus UBA4658. The sequence continues at coordinate 55,943 of JAIEOW010000040.1, read as the reverse complement.
CGACGCTGCCGCCGGACGACCCGCCGCGCGGGCCGCTCGCCGATGGGCCGGCCATGCGCTCGTACGCCGAGGCAATGAGCAGTGTGCCTTGGTCGATCGCGGCTTGCGGGCTTTGTGCCGCGAGCATGGAAAGCAGCCTGTCCACGAGCGCTCGCCGCGCTGTGATCTCCCAATCCGGATCGCCCAGCTTGGGCAAGCGTGAAGGACGAACGATGCGTTCGAGCATCTCCGATACGCCGCGGACCTTCGGTGCGACGGGCAACTGATCCAGGCACGCCAGCACGATCGAGGGATCATCGGGGAACTTCATCACGACCTGCTGGGCGGTGAGGCGAACCTGTGCGGGAGAGCCGAATAGTGCGGTCTGGACCAGCAGCGAGGCGTCCAGGCGCGAGAGCGGCGGCTGGAGCTGCTCCGCCGCCTTCAGCCGCTCGATCCGCACCGGAATGTTCCGCTCGGCCCGCAGGAACGACTCGCCCCAGGAGTTGCTGCCATTCGCCGTGGACGACCCGCCTCCCCCACTTCCGCCGCCTGTGCGAGCGAGCTTTCCCGAGCCGGGGCCGACCGGGGGCAGCGGCGCGATCGCGCCACTGGGCAGGATGCTCGCGCCCGCGGCCATGGCTGATTGTGTGCCGGGAATCTCGTCCATCGTGCGCTTTGCGCTGGCACCATCACCCAGCCAGAGCTGGCGTGCGGCCTCGTTGTATCGCGTCGCCTGCACCAGCGTGACCATGAGCGCGACATCGTCATCAACATCGCTCGGCACGCCGGTGGTGAGGAAGGAATCGACGTTCAATCGCCACTGCGCGAGCGCGGAGTCTCTGGCTTCGGCCTTGGTCAATCCCCACGCCGTGGCATAGGCCGATCGCATCTGGGTGCGCTCGTCGGTCGTCGCCGAGGCGGAGAGGATCATCGCCGGCGAGATGTTCTCGGCGTTGGACTTGCCCGCGACGATGCTGGTCAGTGCGTTCAGATCGGCGATGGTGACGCGCCCGTCATTGAACCACTCCAGCAGACGCGCGCGGGCCGGGCCGGTTTCACGCCAGCGGATGCGCGTCGCCAGGATCTCCACGGCTTCGTACGCCGCGGCGTCCTCGCTGGGCTCGGGTCCGTCGATCAGCACCTGCTCCAGTGCATCGACGAGCGCACGCTCGACGCCCGCATCATCTCCGCCCACGCGCCCGATCGCCTCAACCCAACGTTTGAGTGCTTCCGCACTGGAACGCGGCACTGCGAGATTTGTCTCGGCTTTGACCACGAGCCGCGGGGGCATCCTGCGAAGCGCGGCCAGCGCTCCATCTTCAAAGGTCGCCACCGCTGTCACCCGACCCGCGCCAAGCGCTGCGTTCAGAGCTTCAGCCACCCGTGCCGACACGCCACGCGGCAGCTCGCGCTCGACCGACAATCGTGCCAGGAGCCCCGTCGCCCATGAAGCGGGCCAGACATCGGTCGCGTCGAGCGCACCGAGGCCCCCCGGTGCGCCGAGCGCACCCGCACGGTTCTGCACCTCGTCGATCACCAGCACTGCTGAATCGGGCGTGTTGGAGAGTGCATAGATGAACTCGATGACCGCGGCGTCGGCGGCCCTTCGCTGGCCAGGATCGAGCTTGGGCCACCACTCAGCAAGCGGTGCGATCGCCAATCTAAACTTGGCCAGACCCGCCGCGGGATCGGTCTTGGCGGTCGCCGTGGATTGCTGCAATCCACGCACGATGGTCGCAGCGTCGGTAAACGCGGCACGCATCTCGGTTGCACTCTGCGGCTGGCTGGGCGCGGCCTCAGCGACAGTCCCAGCAGCCATCGGTGCCGCGGTGCCCGCACCACCTGTCGTCACCGCCGCAGTCGCCGCGGGTGCTTGGGCCGGGACCGGTGCAACCGCGACCGGTCGAGCGCGACCAGAACTGACCACGATCGCAACGCCGACAAAACCGACGACCACCACCGCGCCAACCGCCGCTCCAACGAGCAGCAGCTTCTTCAGCGGCGCTTCGCCCGGCTCCTGATTCATCGCCATTGCCCGCGAAATGGCACGTTCCTGCTCCGCCGACAATCCGCGCAGGTGCGGCTCTTGGGGCAGCGCAACGCGGGCCGTCGTCGAGGCCTCAGATGCTCGGGCGTGCTCGAGAATCACCATCCGCCGCACTTCAGGGTCCGACAGCTGCGCCGCCGCCGCGTGCAGCGCGAGTCGCACCTCATCGGCTTCCGGCGTCTCACCCTCGGCGTGAGCCGCCACGCGATCGAGCTGGCGCTGCAGGGCGGCCTCGATGCGCATCGGCGTGCACTCGCCCGGCTCAAGCCCGAGCAGCGCGAGCGCCGAGCCCTGGGCTTCTTGGCCCAGAATGCGCGGGATCGGAGATGGACGCTGAGTTCGTGTCACGGGGTTGGTGTCGGGCTTGGGGTCGGTCCGTTGGAGGCGGGGGTCGCAGGAACAGCCGGCGCGGCGGAGCGCAACTGCTCCCCGAGCGCCATGATCTTCGCACCCCAAGGCTCAGGACCGCCCGCGGGATACAACACGATGTGCTCATCGAACGCCGCCTTCGCTTTCGCGGGATCGATCGCGAGCGTTATGCGGATCGTCTGAAAGCGTGCCTCAAAGAACGCATCCGTTCCCGGAGCCGCCGCATCGAGCATCGTCCGCCAGCACGAGAGCGCGAGTGTCAGATCCATCGAGGCTTCACTCGTGCCGGCAAGCCGCCGCAGCACCGGCTCGGCCCGCGGCTGCACGCTCAACAGTGCACGATCGAGGCGGATGGACAGATCACGCATCGACGTGTCGCCCATCGTGATCGCCCGCTGCGCCGCCGCCTCGGACACTCCCGAATACAACGCGGCGATCGCCGGGTCGCGCAGCTGCGCCGGATCGGACCCGATGCGATCCACCACGCGACGACCATACTTGATGATCCGCGCCGCCAAGTCCGCATCCGCTGGCTCACTCGGCTTGAGCTTCTGCTGATAGTGACGATACAGCGTCCGCTCGCCCGCGGCATGAAACTGCGCGGTCGCGTCGGCGGTGTCAAAGAGCATCGTCGCCGCGACATCGATCTGGCCGTCGTCGCCCTTGGCCATCGCGATCTGCAGCTCTCTGAAGGCAAGCTCGGCCCGATGGGCAGAGAGGTCAAAGTTGTTGTAACTCGCCACGCCCGAAAGCAGTTTCAGCACCGCCTCGGCTCGTGATACGTCGAGTGCCGATGTGCCCAGGAGCGCATCAAGCAACTGTCGGGCGCGAACGACCACGCGCTCCGTCGCCGTCTTGGCCTCGGCCGCGGACCCTTCCATCGCCACCTTGCGATCTGCAGCGAGCACTGCCTCGCCCACGCCGATGAACCGCCGCGCCGCAAAGTCGCGCTCCGGCCCGCGAGCCGTGCGGAACTTGGTGTACAGAATCCGCGCCACCTGCCGACGCGCCGCCTCGTACACGGGCGACTCCCGCGGCACGTTCATCAGCACCTTCAGCGCATCGTCATCACCGAGCGACCCCATCGAGATCTGCATCAGCGTCAATCGCGGCGCGTGCTCCGAATCCGGATAGGTCTGCAGAAACACGGCGATCATCTGGTTCAGCCGCTCTCGGATTCCCGAGTTTGTCGCGGTCTCCAGCTTTGCCGCTCGCTCGAGTGCCAGCACGCCCAGATACAGCGGCTCCTCGCCCGCAGGCGACTTGCCCGCGGCGGTGTGGGCCGCGAGAAACGCTTCGGCCGCCGCCATCAAGTCACCCGCGAAGAACAGCGACCGACCCTGCATCACGCCCGCTCTGGCCCGCTCCATCGGAAACGACTCGGCATCGCTCTCGCGAGCCGCGGACTGGAACAAGTTTGCCGCGGCGTGATAAAGACTGGCCGTCCCCGCGACGCTGGTCGGCTCCTCCGTGTTCCCGCCGCCCTTCTCGTGCGCCGATCGCGCCTCGTCATAGGCCTGCAGTGCGCGAACGTAGTTCACGATGAACCCCGTATCGCCAAGCGGCGCGGTGCCGTACTTCTTGACGAGGTCCAGCACGTGCGAGACTTCTTTCTGCGTCACCAGATCCTGCATCGCGATGCGGGCCAGCGCCTCGATCTGCGGCCCGGCTGTGCGCCGGTCGGCTTCCAGCGTCGACACCGCCAGCAGCCGCGCCAGGAGCGGGGGCAGGGGCGTCAACTCCGGCCCACCACCGGCCCGGTCGGATTTCCGCGTGCGCCGGATGAGCAGTTCCAGATCCGCCCAGCGCTTGGCCTGAGCCAGAATCACCACGCGCCGCGCCGGCAACTGCTCGCGCACCGCCGCGGGCGTCTGCTCGGCCTCCTGCACAAAGTCGAGCCAGCGGAGCGCTTCAACATCCGACCCGCGCTGCGCTGCGCACAGGCCGCACGCGATCGCCGCACGCGCGATGTGCTCATATTGCAGCATCGCCGGCGGCAGTCGATCCAGCGTCGCCTGCTTTCCGCCGGATGAGTTCAAGAGCCAGCCGAAAGCGCGCATCGCCTCGATCGCGGGCTGCTCGCCGCGCGTGAGCTGCGCCAAGTACGTCCGCGCCCATCCTTCGTAGTAGAACGCGAGTGATCGCTGCCGCCGCGCGTCGGCGAGTTCCGTCACAAGTTTGTCGCTCGCATCGCCCTGCTGCTCGATCCTTTCAAGCTGGTCCACGCGCCGGTGCGCCTTCACCGCGATCTCGTTGAACTGCGACGCCAGCGCGCGAAACGACAGCTCCGCCTCGGCCGTTTCTTCCGGCGTCGCCAGCCGCAGCCTCTGCCGCTCGGCGATCTCCTCGGCCTGCTGATAGACCGCGCGTCCGAGACTCAGCCGTAGATCGAGTGAATCCGCCTCCGGCACCTGGTTGAGCAACGTGCGGGCCTTGTCCTCCCACACGCGACGCTCAGGAGCGTTCTGAACGCCCGTCGACGCCGAGATCAGTTCCACATACAGCTTGCCCAGCCGCTCCGCCGGACCGACGCGTTGTTCCTTCGGCGTTTTGGCGAGTTGCATCTCCAGATGCTCGGCGAGCAACCGGCGCAGCCCAAGCCGCTCCATGTACGACTCAACCGCAAGGTTGCGATCCAGCGCACGCTCCGCGGGCGTGCGATCACCGCCAGAATCCCCGGGCTCATCTGGGCGTGCCAACGCTCCTCCCGCGCACGCCGCAAGAACGCCCGCCGCGATGATCATTCGCAGATGCGTCATGGCGTCTGCCCCCCATTTCCCACCGCCGCACTCGCATCCGCGCTCGTGCGTTCGGCCGCCGGCGACTTGATCTCCCGCAGCCGGGCGTCATTCGCTGCGGGCTGGCGCGGATATCGCGCCAGCAGTTCCGCCTTGACGGCCTGCGCCCCGGCCGCATCACCAAGTTCATGCAGCCCCGCCGCGGCGTCGGCGAGCGCCATGCTGGCCATCATCGGCGACAGCCGAGCAAACCGCGCCGGCACGTGCATCAGATGGATCACACCCAGTCGACGCGTCGCATCATCAGCGTCGCGCAACATCGCACGCCCAAGCGCAAGCCGGCACCAGCACTCCACCCACCCCGATGAATCCACGTCGCCCTCGCCCTCCAATCGCGATTCCAGCGCGGCACGCGCTGCCGCCCGCTGCGCCTCATTCCCCGCACGCGACAGCACCACATCCGCCACCAGCTTCACGCCCGCATCTGTGCTCGCAATCTCGCCCACCTGCACCGCGGCACCAGTATCAAACCGTGCCGCGGCCAGATACAGCTCTGCGAGCGCCTTCACCTTTGCATCCGTCGGCTCGCTCTTGCTCCCAGCCGCGGCAAACCGCCCCCACTCCGCGCTCTGCACGCCCACGCCGGTGGCCGGATCATTCACAAACATCGGCGGCAGCATCGGCACCAGGCCGGTGCCGACATCAATGATCGGCGTCGCGTCCACCGTGCCGCCGATCGTCCGCGTCGCACCCGTCGCGGCCCGCACACGTCGCCAATCCAGCCAAGCCCACACCGCGCTAGTCACGCTCCCTCGGTGCAGTCGGCACCGCAGCAGCGACTCAAACACCACCCCCGCCGACGGCCCGCTCAACTCACCCGCACCGCCCGAGGCCAGCGCCTCCAGCAGCGGCTCTGCCGACGCAAAGTCGCCGCGCTCCACGCGCGACCGCGCCCTCCATAATCGCTCCGCCCGCTCGGCAAAAACCTTCGCCGCATCCGCGTGCGAGCCCGATCGCACCGCCCGCACCCGATCCCAACTGATCACGCTCTGCCCATCGCCCTGAGCCACCGTCACGCCCTCTGGCCCCACCGCGACCACTTCCGCCGACAGCGGCTGCGCCGACGCCCGCAGTTCCACCTGCCCCATCGCGCCCGCTGCTAGCGACATCGCCATCGTCACGCCCAGCGCGATCGTGCGGAGTCGCCAGCCAGAGGTGTGCGGGTTACTTGCTGCCATCCACGTGGGTATAGGTGCCGCCCGAGTCCGCGGCGATCTTGCGCATCGTTTCTTCGCCCGAACGATCAACAAGCGTAATGCAGTGAATCGGGATCTTCCGGCTCCCCACATTGATCTGCGCGATCCGCATCGCAATCGCTGGATCAAAGTTCCCGTCAGTCATGAAGTAGATCGCATCCGGCGGCGGCTTCATCGCAAACGCAATCTCGAATGCGGGCCATGGCTCCGTCCCGCCGAATGGCTCGATCTTCGCCACGCGATCCGTCGCCCAACGCTTGCCCGTCTCGCGAGCGATCAGCCACTTGGTGCTCTCGGGGTTGATCGGAAACGCCGTGGAGTTGAAGAACACCACGTAAAACTGCATGTGCTCCAGAAGCCCGGCGATCGAGGACGTCAGCTCGCGCTTCAGGATCCGCAGCCGCTTCCCGTTGCCGACCCCGTCGTTGTCCCAGTTCATGCTGCCGGAGTTGTCGCAGATGTACAGGAACCGCGACCCCTGGGCTTCCACGCCGAAGAAGCTCGCCCCCTTGCCCGTCCCCGATCCGCCCGCGCCAAGCCCCGCGCCCGAACCGATATCACCGCCACCCGCGCCACCCAGGCCCGACTCGATCGGCCCAGTTCCGGGTCCAGATGCCGGCGCATCCCACCCTCCAGCGCCCTCTTCCACACCCGCGCTGGGCAGTTCCGGCACCGTCGTGTCCATCACCACCGGAGCAAGCGCATCCAGCGGTGCGGCTTCCAGAATCCCGCTCAGCTCGCCCTCTGGCCCGATGACCAGTTCAAAATCGCCTCCACCTGACCCGCGGCTTCCCCCCACTCCTGCGACGCCAACCGTCACCAGCAGCGCGGTGATCGAGATCGCCACGTGAATCACGATCGACACCAGCGCGCCCATTGATGTCACGCTCGCGATCGTGTTCACCACCCGTTCCAGCATCGAGCCAGATGGGCTGATCACGCTTGGATCAACCACATCACCACCCACGCCGGCGTGTGCACCAGCGATCGGACGCGGCGTCGAAATGGGTGGGGCCTGGCTCATCCGTGTCTAGCGATCGTTCGCGTTCCCCTGCTCTGCGTGCCTATCCGAGCGATTCGATGCCCGATGGCCGCGACCGAACGGTTTATTCGGTCATCCCCGTCGGAATCTGTTCGCACCGTCCGTGAACCGGTTTCTTGACCAGCCATGATGCCGTCCCTTCAATCGACCAGTGTCCGCCCAAGCGTTACCGGCCAGTCCAAGAGACGGTCCACCTTGCCATCACCGTCGCCCGGAAACGGTACTCTTGCAGAAGTCTTCGCTGCTCCGCCGCTGAGCCACCCAAACACAACACAAACCAAGGCCGCCCATGCCCACCAGCCCGATGACTTCACCCCGCCGCGAGGCCTCCAGCACATCACCCTATCGAAGGGTGTTGCTCAAGCTCTCTGGCGAGGCCTTCTGCGCCTCCGGCGGCATGGGCATTGAGCCCGGCGAACTCGCCATGATCGCCGAGGAGGTCAAAGACGCGTATCAAACCGGTGTCGAGCTCGCCGTGGTCGTCGGCGGAGGCAACTTCGTCCGCGGAGCTCGCTTTGCCAAAGTCGCCCACATCCACCAAGCCGTCGCCGATCAGATGGGCATGCTCGCCACCGTCATGAACGGGCTCGCGCTGAGAGAAGCCCTGCTGCACATCGGGGTCGATTCGCGGGTGATGACCGCCGTCGACATCCGCGCCGTCGCCGAGCCCTTCATCCGCGGCCGGGCTTTGCGTCACATGGAAAAACGCCGCGTCGTCATCCTCGTCGCCGGCACCGGCAACCCCTTCTGCACCACCGACACCTGCGCCGCCCTTCGCGCCACCGAGCTGGAATGCGAGCTGCTCGTCAAGGCCACCAAAGTCGACGGCGTCTACTCCGCCGACCCCAAGAAAGACCCCACCGCCACTCGCTACGACAAGCTCACCTTCGCCGAATCCCTCGCCAAGAACCTCGGCGTCATGGACATGACCGCCCTGGCCATGTGCCAGGAAAACAAGATCCCCGTGCTGGTGTTCGACTTCAAACAACGCGGCAACATCCGCGGCGTGATGCAGGGGCAGAAGCTGGGGACGATGATCACGCCGCCGTGAGACGGGTTCAGACTTCCGACCCACCGACACGGGACGCGCCATGCTCGCAGCCCGAAGGGCTGCCCTCCAGTAGCCGGGGCGTGGAGCGAGTCTTCGAGCGACACCCCCGGTTCGTTGGCACCAATCTTCCTCATGCCTTGTTCGCATCGCAGCCCGAGGGGCTGCTCTCACGTAGCCGGGGCGTGGAGCGAGTCCGCGAGCGACACCCCCGGACACCGGCACCACGCACCAACCCGTGTCTTTTTGATCCCGCAGCCCGAAGGGCTGCCCGCCGCGTCAATCCCAGGTATATCGCTCGTCCCACTCGACGCCGTACTTCCTCAAGAACTCCCGCACTTCATCCTTGAAGTCCACCGTGCTGTGGTGATTCTTCTGGTTCGCAATGTACGCCCTGAGCCCATCGGCCCCCGATGCCCCGATCGAGAACCCGAAGTATCCATCCTGCCACGCAAAGGTCCGCATCGCGGCATCACGCTCTTTGATCCACTTCGAAGAATCACGTTTAACCTCGAGCATCAGCCCCGAAAGCGGGACCGTCTTCGCGAGACTCACCATCATGTGGACGTGGTCGGCCGTCCCACCCATCGCAAGCAGCGGCGATTCCATGCGTCGGCAGATCCCGCCAATGTATGAATACAAGTCCGGCTCAAGGCCCTCCGGGATGATCGCGACGCGGTTCTTCGTCGAGAACGTGACATGAATCAGGAGCTTGGTCAGCGTGGAAGCCATGCCGCAAGATACCAGCGAGCAGCCCCTCGGGCTGCGGTGATTACAAAGCATGTGAGGCAAAGCGCGCCGGTATCCGGGGGTGTCGCTCGAAGACTCGCTCCACGCCCCGGCTACGGGTGTCCAGGCCTTCGGCCTGAAGAAGTTCCGGGCGAAACATAACCACAGACCGAGAAAACGACGGACGTGGGCTCTCCACGTCCACTTGGCATGTGTCACCCACAGCCCGAAGGGCTGCCCGCCAATAGCCGGGGCGTGGAGCGAGTCTTCGAGCGACACCCCCGGAAGACGTCGCCCTCCCACCCCTGCCTTGCGCCATCCGCAGCCCGAAGGGCTGCCCGCCGGTATCGTGCCCACATGGCGTCCACGCTCACAAAACTCCTTATCCACATCACATTCTCAACCAAGAACCGCATCGCGATCATCCCAGAGTCCATCGAGCCGGACCTCTACTCATACATCGGCGGAATCTGCCGAAGCATGGACTCCCCCCTGCTCGCCATGGGCGGCACTGTGGACCACGTTCACATGATGATCAGTCTGAGCAAAACACAGTCCATCTCCGCCCTTATGCTCGAGGTCAAACGCGACTCCTCCAAGTGGATCAAGCTGCGCGATGAGTCGCTCGAAGCGTTCGCGTGGCAAGACGGATACTTCGCGTTTTCAATCGGCGAGTCCGCGGCCAATGCCCTCAGAAAGTACATCGCACACCAAAGGGAACATCACCGCGCGGTCGATTTCAGGGATGAAGTTCGCGAGTTTCTGCGGAAGTACGGCATCGAGTGGGATGAGCGATACATCTGGGAGTAAGGTGCAGCGAGCAGCCCTTCGGGCTGCGGGGATTCACACAGCATGTGAGGCAAAGCGGGCCGGTATCCGGGGGTGTCGCTCGAAGACTCGCTCCACGCCCCGGCTACGAATGTCCAGGCCTTCGGCCTGAAGCAGACTGCCCATGGATTGCACGACGCATGGCTCCGCGCCGCATCTTGCACTCATGCCCCGCACGTCCCAACCCCCACGCCGATTCGCGATCTCGCCTCGCCGCCATCTCTGCCGCTCACATACACTCCCCCCATGGACCCCGACACCATCCTCCTCGAAGCCGAAGAAGCCATGACCAAGTCCGTTGAGCACCTCAAAAAGGAGCTTCGCGGCATGCGAACAGGCCGTGCCTCGCCCGCCCTGATCGAGTTCATCAAGGTCGACTACTACGGCGACATGCAGGACCTCAAGAACATCGCCGCCATCAGCGTCCCCGAGCCGGCCCAGCTCCTCATCAAGCCGTTCGACGCCAGCAGCATCCAGGCGATCAAGAAGGCCATCGAAACCTCCGGGCTCGGGCTCAACCCCATGCCCGAGGGCAAGCAGATCCGCGTCAACCTGCCCTCGCTCACCGGCGATCGACGCAAGCAGCTTGTCGGCCACTGCAAGAAGATGTCCGAAGAGACCAAGATCACGCTTCGCAACGCTCGGCGCGACGCCAATAAGCTGGCCGACCAGCTCAAGGCCGACCCCAAGGCCCACGTTCCTGAAGATGAAATCGAGACGCTGAAGGAAGAGATCCAGAAGCTGCTCAAGAAGTACGAGACCGAGGCCGACGAGCTGGTGAACAAGAAGGCCAAAGAGATCGAGGACATCTAACGCGCGTCTGCGCACCGTGTCTCTGGTGGCACAGGCGTCCCGCCTGTGCCTGTAGCTCTCGTCTCATCGCAGGCCCTCGACTCCTTCCCACGATGCACGGTCCGCGATACGGCTTGCCAGCAGCCCGGTAACTCCTTTGCCGCTCCGCACCGCCGCCCCACGCGCGGGCAAGTCTTCGACACCGCACAGGCCCGACAGCTTCACGCGCAAGTCTGTCGCTCCGGGAAAACTCCGTGAGCAGAACAGCCGATTCCGGTCAACGAACTCCCGTTCACGCGTGGCCGGGAACATCGTGTCGCCCCTTTCCCACCGGAGATCTCTTCATGCGTTGTCCGATCGATGGGCGCGAACTCACCCCGCTCGAGTATGAAGGCGCGCTGGTCTTCACCTGCGAGTCCTGCGGCGGCGATCTGGTCTCCGGCGACACGCTCTCGCACATCGTCCGCACGCGCGAATCCACCTTCGGCGAACTCTGGCCGCAACTCGTCCAGCACTCGCGCCCCATCATGGGCACGCCCGCAAAGTCGCTCCAGCGCGGCCTGGGCTGCCCCGTGTGTGCCGCGAAGATGACCACGGTCAACTACTTCGGCTCCTCAGACATCTTCATCGACCGCTGCCTTCAGTGCCACGCCGTCTGGCTCGATCGACAGGAACTCGAACGCGTGCAGATTCTTGTTGAACAGTGGCAGGATCAGGCTCCCGGCCAGCTCGCCGCCATCAGCATCAAACTCGAAGACACCCGAAGGCGCACCGTCGCCGCGAGCGAATCCGCCTTCCAGGGCTCTCGCCTCAGCTTCGTCAACGCCCTGATGAACCGCCTGCTCGACGCGGCCTGACGCGTGCGTCCCTTGACCGCTCGGCCCGAAACTCACTCTGCTGGCGATGCGTTTCACGGTACTTCAGCCCGAAGGGCTGCCCGCTCGTAGCCGGGGGTGGAGCAAAGCGACACCCCCGGACTCTTCGCACTCGAACGTGTGTCGATCTCGATCCTTCGCACTCTGAAAGAGTGCCCGTTGCTACAAGCGTCGCATCAACGTGACACACCTTCGGCGTGCGAACATACGGGCCATAGCAATCTATTCTCCGAGTTCCCGGGGGTGGCTCGCAAGGCCTCGCTCACCCCCGGCTACTCAAGAACAGCCCTACGGGCTGAAATCCAAAGTCTCGGTCGACGCCCGGATGCGCGGCGGAAACAGATTGAAGGGCTCGCTCCCGCGAATCCAACCCATCATCTCACCGAATCACTCCCACCGGCACGGGTACCCTCTCTCCGGTCTCATGGGCGTGATCGAAACCAACAACCTCACCTATCGCTACGGCCCACGCCGCGGCGTTGACGCCGTCTCGCTCAATATCCGCGAGGGCTCACTCTACGGCTTCCTCGGGCCCAACGGCGCGGGCAAGACCACCACCATCCGCGTCCTGCTCGGCTTCCTCCACGCCCGCGAGGGCACCGCCAAGATCCTCGGGCTCGACTGCTGGTCGCAGTCCGCCCAGATCAAACGCGACGTCGGCTATGTCCCGGGCGATCTCCGGCTCTGGCCCTGGCTCGACGGCCGCGCCGCCGTCAAGATGGTCGCTTCGGTCCGCGACCTCAACCTTGATCGCAAGGCACGCGAGCTCGCCGACTTGTTCGAGCTCGACCTCGGCGTCAAGGTCCGCCGCATGAGCAAGGGCATGCGCCAAAAGCTCGGGCTCATCCTCGCCATGGCCCACGAACCGAAGCTGCTCATCCTCGACGAGCCCTCCAGCGGCCTCGACCCGCTCATGCAGGATCGTCTCCTCGATGAACTCCGCTCCGTCGCTCGCCAGGGCCGCACCGTCTTCTTCTCCAGCCACACCTTGAGCGAGGTCGAGCGCCTCTGCGAGCGGCTGGCGATCATCCGCCACGGCAAGATCGTCTTTGATGGCGAGCTCGCCGCCCTCCGCGCCCGCGCCGGACACGAGATCACGCTCCGCTGGAAATCCGGCTCGCCCGACACGCTCTCGCACGCCCTCCCCGCCGGCGTGCGCATCGTCAGTCGCGACGGCCCCGACATCCTCCTTCACGCCAGCGCCAACGTCGTCGGCCTGCTCCCCTGGCTCAGCACGCTCCCCATCGACGATCTCGCCCTCGGGAGGCCCGATCTCGAATCACTCTTCCGCGAGTTCTATCAAGACCAACCCGCCACCACGGCACAGGGGAGCGCGACATGAACCTTGGCCTCATCCAGCGTGCGCTGCGCGAGATGGCACCCGTCACGCTGCTCTGCGCCGCACTTCTGAGCGCGATCTCCGGCCTGCTCGCCTATGCACTCCCGCAGGTGCAGGCCCGCTTCGCGCAGCGCAGCTTCATCCCGCCCGGGCTCCAGCAGCTCCGCAACGTCATGCTCGGCGTCGACTCTTCCACCGGCGGCATCGCCGACATCGCCTTCAGCATCGGGTGGAGCCACCCCGTCGTGCTCATCCTGCTCTGCACCCAGGCGATCTTTGTCTGCACGCGCGTCCCCGCAGGTGAGATCGAACGCGGCACCATCGACATTCTCATGGGCCTGCCCGTCTCCAGATGGCAGCTCTTCCTCAGCGAGACCGTCGCCTGGCTCATCAGCGGCCTCTTCGTGCTCGCCGCCATCTATCTGGGCAGCTTTGTGGGCGCCATGTTCATCAATCCCGAGTATCGCCCAAGCTGGGGCAAACTCGCCATGGTCCTCGTCAATCTCGGCTTTGTCTACGCCCTGGTGAGCACACTGGGCCTGCTCGCCGGGACCATCAGCGATCGTCGGGGGCGGGCCGTTTTATTCGTGCTCGTGATCGCCGTCGGCTCGCTGCTTTTGAACTATCTGCAACTGATCTGGGACCCTGCGAAACACGTCTCATTCCTGAGCTTTTTGCACTACTACCGCCCCATCGGCATGCTCCAACGCGGGGAGTGGCCCTGGCGTGATCTCGCGATTCTGGGGTCCGTCACGCTGTGTGCGTGGACCGCCGCGGGGGTCATGCTCAGCAAGCGACCCTTGACCACCCTCTGACTCGTCCCAAGCCTTTTCGTGGATCGATTAAAGAACCAAAACCTCCCCACGCCCGCGCTGGCAACTGAACGCCGAAGCTCTCGGTTCGAGCTCCTGCATCCCATCCGCGGAGTTCTTGCCGTCTGCGTCATCCTCAACCACATCCGAGCCGTGCACTTTGGCATTGAGCACGTCTTCATTGTGCTCTTCTTCGTGATCAGCGGCTTTGGTATTAGCGCTTCGCTTCATTCGCGCCCCACACCACCCTCGGGCTGGAGTGCCGCATGGGCGCTCCTGCGTCGACGCTGGTGGCGCATCTGGCCCCCGGTCATCGCTGTCCTGCTTTGGCTTGCAATCGTGCGTTATGGACTCGGCTTCTCGGGAGCAGGGTGGCGCACCACCATCGAGCCCTACGCCTGGTTCTTCCACGCCACGCTCACAAGCTGGATACCCGGCCTCGGCTCCCCCGACTCGCCCTGGTCAAACCCCGCCTGGGTCACTGGGCCGCACTGGACCCTCGGCTATGAGCTGCAGTTCTACATCTTCATCGCGATCTGTGTCGGAACTGGTCTCGCCCGCGCCGTTCCCGTTTGGGCCATCCCGGCACTCATGCTCATCGTCGGCTCGGCGTGGAACATCCTGTCCCCAAACCCATGGTCAGGCACCTTGATCGAGTGCGCCGCGTTCTTCGGGCTCGGCGGTCTCGCCTATGCCGTGCGCTCTCAATCGCTCGGCTCTGTCGCCAAAGTCGTGGTTCCGATCGCCCTTGTGCTGATGATCCCGCTCACCATCACTCTGGGCTGGGTGGGCACTCGAGGCGGAGCTCCGGGTGAAGGAACGCGTCGGCTCGCCGCCGCGACATGCTTCGTGGTGATGCTGCTCGTGCTTTCTCGTTGGGATCAGTTCTGGAAGCCGAGATGGTGGTCCATCCCCTTCAACGCGCTGGGCACCATCTCCTACAGCTTGTTCCTCATCCATCCCGTCAACGGACCAATCTGCCGATCGTGGACCGAACGCCTCCTTCCCGCCAATCCGCCCCATTGGCTGTGGACCGGCGTATACCCCGGTTTCCAGATCGCCCTCGCCGCGGCTTTCTGGTGGGTCGTGGAGCGACCGCTCACGGCCAAGCGACGCTCCGCTTGATCGCGCCCGATATCCTCCGGACCCATGTCCACCTCTCCCGCGACGCACCCGGACTTTGCCGACCTCTCTCTGCGCCAGCGCACCGATCTGATGAAGATCGACGAAGCGATCATCCGCAAAGGGGGCGGCAAGTCGGCGATCCAGCGCCAGCACGAGAAAGGCCGCCTGACCGCGCGCGAGCGCATCGCCAAACTCGTCGATGACGAAGCGAGCTTCGCGGAGTTCGGGTTGTGGTCAGCGCATGGCATGTACGCCGAGCACGGCGGCGCGCCCGCAGCGGGCGTCGTCACCGGCGTGGGCCGCGTGCATGGGCGGGATTGCATGATCATCGCCAACGACGCGACGGTGAAGGCCGGCGCGTTTTTCCCGATGACCTGCAAGAAGATCATCCGCGCCCAGAACATCGCCCACATGGCGCGGCTGCCGCTGCTGTATCTCGTCGACTCGGCGGGCGTGTTTCTGCCGCTGCAGGAGGACGTGTTTCCGGATACCGACGACTTCGGCAGAATCTTCCGCAACAACGCCGTGATCAGCGCCGAGGGCATCCCGCAGATTGCCGCGATCATGGGCTATTGCGTCGCCGGTGGCGGCTATCTGCCTGTGCTCTGCGACACGCTGCTGATGACCGAGGGCAGCGGGCTGTATCTCGCCGGGCCGGCGCTTGTGAAGGCCGCCGTGGGTCAGGTGGTGACCGATGAAGACCTGGGCGGAGCGAAGATGCATGCGGCGATCAGTGGGACGATCGACTTTCGCGAGAAGGATGACGAGAGCTGCCTGAGACGATTGCGAGACGTTCTTGCTAAGCGCCACACAAACGACCTTCGAGAGACTGTTGAAATGCTCGACGCGGAACAGCAGAATCTGTGTTTCCGGGCACACGGCGAAGTCGCGAATGAACTCGATGAGTTGGGTCGCGAAGAGGCACAAAAGCGATGGACCGAACGAACTCAGGCGCTGCTTTCCGAAGACGCGCTCGCTGATCGCCTCGCAGCGGTGGACCGACTCATCGAATCAGGTCGGCGAAAGGGCACTCCGCCTGCTTTTGCAGGCGAGAGAGTGTACGACGTTTTCACGGACAAGCCGGG
The DNA here is from genome assembly GCA_019750095.1 of Phycisphaerales bacterium. Classification (GTDB taxonomy): domain Bacteria; phylum Planctomycetota; class Phycisphaerae; order Phycisphaerales; family UBA1924; genus UBA4658. The sequence continues at coordinate 39,876 of JAIEOW010000040.1, read as the reverse complement.
CGCTCAGTACGATGTCCGCGACTTGATTCACTGCTTTGTTGACTCCCGCACCCCATCAGGTGCTGATTTCGACGAGTACAAGGCCGAATACGGCCCGTCTCTCGTCTGCGGCTACGGACGCGTCGGCGGACACCCGGTGGGCATCGTCGCTAACCAAAAGAAAGTGACGCGCTCAAGCGCAGGTGGGCATGTCCAGACGCAACTCCCAGGCGTCATCTACCACGATTCGGCCGATAAAGCCGCTCGTTTCATCATGGGCTGCAACCAAAGCAAAGTTCCGATCATCTTCCTGCACGACACCAGCGGCTTCATGGTCGGCAAAGAGAGCGAGCACCAGGGCATCATCCGTGCTGGTGCCAAGATGGTCAACGCCATGAGCAACTGCGTCGTGCCCAAGATCGTCCTGATCCTCGGCGGCAGCTATGGCGCGGGCAACTACGCCATGTGCGGCCGGGCCTTTGACCCGTTCCTGTCCTACGCCTGGCCCGCGGCGAAGTGTGCCGTGATGGGCGCGAATCAGGCCACAGGCGTGCTGGCGATGATCGAAGAGAAAGCCCGCGAGCGCAAGGGCGAACAGATCGACGAGCAAACCCACAAACAAATCCTGGCCGCCGTCCACGCGAGCTATAGCGAGCAGCAGGACATCCGCCACGCCGCGGCCCGAGGATGGGTTGATCGCCTGATCGAGCCGCACCGCACGCGGGAGGAGTTGATCCGGGCACTGGAGATGACGGTGGGGTGGGACTATTCCAAGGCGTTCAAGACGGGTGTGTTGCAGACCTGAACCGGGTGTGTCTTCTCGCCTCGCTACAACCGGCACGCCCTTTGCAACGAATACTCATGCATCGCCAAACGTCCGTCGGCACGCTGCCAAACCGGCAGTCCGCACCGGGCCTGGCGAGTGAGTTGTCATGACTTCCAACGTCCAGTCCCCCCATCTCCTCATCGCGGCCTGGCCCGGCATGGGCAATGTCGCCGTCCTTGCCGCGCACTATCTTGTCCAGCGGTTCGGCTTTCAGCCGTCGGGCGAGCTGCAGGCGCCGGGTCACTTTGACATCGGCGCGGTGGAGGTCTCGGCGGGGTTGATCAAGTCGCCCAGGCAGCCGCGGAATGTCTTTTACACCGGCACGCTCGGCGAGAACGGCCTTCGGACCACCGTGTTTGTCGGCGAGAGCCAGCCGGCCCAGGGCGCGTACGCGCTCGCGGGCAAGCTCATGGACTTTGCCCGCGCCCACGGCGTCACACGTGTCGTCACCTTTGCCTCGCTCGGGTCGCAGATGCACCCGACCGATTCCTCCAATGTCCAGGGCGCGGCGACCGCGCCCGAGGGCGTCGAGCAGCTCAAAGATGCCGGCGTCACCCTCATGGAAGGCGGCCAGATCGGCGGGCTCAACGGCGTCGTGCTCGGCGCGGCGATGGAACGCGGCGTGAACGGCCAGTGCCTGCTGGGCGAGATTCCCTTCTTTGCCGCGGGTGTGCCCAATCCCAAGGCCGTCAAGAGCGTGCTCGATACGTTCGCGACGGTGATGAACATCGATCTCGACACCAGCGACCTCGATCAGCACATCGAGGGCATGGAGCGCGTGCTGCTGCAGATGATGGAGCGGTTGCAGAACCAGCACGGAGCGGGACCGGAGTTTCCATCATCTGACGACGCGGGCCAGACCCAGGAGCCCGGCCAGACGCATCAGGGCCAGCCGAGGCGCAAGGGCATCGCCAATGCCAAGATCGACGACGCCACACGGCAGCGCATCGAAGAACTGTTCGAGACGGCGCGAGGCGATCGGTCCAAGTCGGCGGAGCTGAAGGCCGAGCTGGATCGACTTGGCGTGTTTGCTTCGTATGAGGATCGGTTTCTGGATCTGTTCAAACGGGCCGAGTGATCAGAACTTGGTGGCACAGGCGTCCCGCCTGTGTGTCTTCAATGCAGATGGGGCACACAGGCCAGAGGCCTGTGCCACCAAGACATGGTTGCTGGGATGTGCTTTCAGACCGGCAGCACGACCACATCATCCATCGCGATGCCCATGGTGATGTTCTCGCCCTCGCGCGAGATCAATCCCGGGTTCAGCGTGGCGGCACGCAGCAGGCCGCCGCCCTGGGCCTCGATGTCGAGGTGCGCGGTTTCGCCGAGATAGGTTGTCTCGCGCACGCGGCCGACGAGCGTGTTGGTGCCGTCGGGTTGGCCGACGCGAAACGCTTCGGGGCGCATCGAGCAGAGCACCTTCGTGCCGGTGCTCGTCGCAACACCGGGAGCGATGCTGGTGGAGACGAGCTTGCCCATCGGCGTCTGCACGATCAACTTTTCGCCATCGAGCTGGTGCACCTGACCCTCGACAAAGTTGGTCTCACCCAGAAACTCAGCGACAAACCGCGTGTGCGGCGTGCGATACAGCTGCGCCGGCGGACCCATCTGCACGATCTTGCCCTGGCTGACGATCGCGATGCGATCAGCGATCGAGAGCGCTTCTTTCTGGTCGTGCGTCACATAGATTGTGGTGATGCCGCGTCCGCTCTCGCCGGCCTGCTTGCAGATGCGCCGGATCTCGCCACGGAGTTCGAGGCGGAGCTTGGCGTCCAGGTTGCTCAAGGGCTCGTCGAGCAGGAGCACATCGGGCCGAATCACCAGCGCGCGGGCGAGCGCGACACGCTGCTGCTGTCCACCCGAGAGCTGGTTGGGGCGGCGCTGGGCATACTGCTCCATCCGCACGGCCTTGAGCGCCTCGATTACGCGACGATCCCGCTCGGCCGCCTCCACCTTGCGCACCGTCAGGCCGAACGCCACGTTCTGCGCCACCGTCATGTGCGGCCAGAGCGCGTAGGACTGAAACACCATCCCGGTGTTCCGCTTGTTCGGCGGATCAAACGTCACATCCCTTGCCGGCTTTCCGCCGGGCTCAAAGAGAATCTGCCCGCTGGTGGGCTCGATAAACCCGGCGATCATGCGCAGCAGGGTGGTCTTGCCGCAGCCCGATGGCCCGAGCAGAAAGAACAGCTCCCCGGCCTGGATCGTGAGCGAGACCCGATCGACGGCGGTGGTCGATACGCCGCCGGCCCCGGGCGCGGAGCCGGGAAACGATCTGGTCAGGTCCTTGAGGGTGATCGTCGTGGACATCTGGGGCGGCACGGTAGCACGGGCGATCGCCGATCGCCAAACACGACCCCGGGCTGCGGACCTGCCCGCCAGAATCCGCGGCAATCTTCAGAGAGTGGTGATCAAGAACACGCCGGGGTCGGGTAGACTGCTCGCCATGCTCCAAGAGCCGGGAACGCATGACGAGGCGTTTTGGACCCGCTATTTCCGGCGTGTCGGAGCGATCTGTCCGCATTGCCGATACGCCATGCAGGGGTGCCGAGCGCCGATCTGCCCAGAGTGCGGGCGTGTGAGCACGCTGGCCGAGCTGCGACTGGCGGAGGATCCGTCGGTTGAGTCCTGGTATACGAGCGGCGCGTGGGCGATCATGGCGGCATGTGTGCTGGGGCTTGCGCCGGGGCTCGTCGCGATCGCGTTTGGCGTGCTGGCGATGTTCAGGATGTTCGAAGGGTCAGGGAGCGGTGCGCTGTATCGCGAAGCCGCGGTGCTGCTGGTCGTGGGCACCATGACTGTTCTTGGGTTGCCGGCGGTCGCATGGGCATGGAAGCGGAGCGTTCGCACGGTGGCGCGTTGGCCGCTGCTGATTCGATGGGTGATCGTGGGGCTGTTCGTGCTCTTGGCGATGGCCGCGGCGATGGGGCTTTTGGGTACGATCGCCGTCGTCGGGCCGATGAGATAAATGCATGGCAGAAGGCGAGACACGACAACGGCTGCTGAACGAGCTGCTCGCGGCCGAGGATGTGGCCTGCCCGAACTGCTCGTACAACCTGCGCGGGTTGACCGGGGATCGGTGCCCGGAGTGCAATCAGCGGCTGGCGCTGCGCGTGAATCTGGCCGAGCCAAACCTTGGGGCGTTCCTGACGGGGTTGATCGGAATCGGCATGGGCTTTGGATTTTGCGCCTTGTTGCTGGTGTGGGTCGGGGTGATGCTCTTGGTGCGGACGGGGAGGGGTGGGCCGTCGTGGGATGTGATTGCGCCGCTGTTTCCGGGGCTCATCGTCAACCTGGTGTTGCTCGTGGTGTGGGTCGCCGTTCGTCGGCGTTGGTTCGCCAAGCAGGAACCCCGACGCCGATGGACGATCGCCCTGATCGCTGTCGTGCTGGCGATGCTCGGGCCGCTGTTTTTCATGCTCACCGCCAGGTGATCACAACCGAATACCCCGGTTTCGCTGAGAGGTCTCGACCAGACCCAGATTCCGACGATCCCCAAACACCCCGCGAACGTACAGGGAGTAGATGCCGACCCACAAAGGGCCGATATCCACCCCATGCCCTCCACCGCCAACACCCAGCTCAGCCCCGAACTCTTCGAGTGGATGCAGGCCATTCGGGCCAAGGCCATCGAGTATGGGCTCGACTTCTACGAGGTCGTCTATGAGGTGCTGTCGTTCGACACCATGAACCAGATCGCGTCCTACGGCGGGTTTCCCGTCCGCTATCCGCACTGGAAGTGGGGGATGGAGTACGAATCCCTTTCCAAACGCGACGCCTATGGCATGGGGCGCATCTACGAGATGGTGATCAACACCGATCCGGTGTACGCCTATTTGCAGGAGTCGAATGCCGTCGTCGATCAGAAGCTGGTCATGGCCCATGTCTATGGGCATGCGGACTTCTTCAAGAACAACTATTGGTTTGCCAAGACCAACCGCAAGATGATGGACGAGATGGCCAACCACTCCACGCGGGTGCGTCGGCATATTGATCGCCAGGGGCAGGATGTCGTTGAGCGCTTCCTCGACGCGTGCCTGAGCATCGAGCATCTGATCGATCCGCACTCGGTGTTCATGAATCGCTCGCTGATCACGCCGGTGCGCTCGCGTGCTCGCCATGATGACGACGACTCCGCGTCATCCTCAGCGAGCGCGATGGATGATCCGAACGCGTTCGTCCCCGACAAGCTCCCGGCCAAGGACTACATGGATCCGTACATCAACCCGCAGAGCGAGATCGCTCGTCAGCGGGCCGAGCACGACAAGCGGATGCAGACCGAGCGGGCCAAGCTCCCGCAGCGCCCGACGCGCGATGTGCTGCTTTTCCTGCTGCGCCACGCGCACCTGGCCGACTGGCAGAGCGACATCCTCTCAATCATTCGCGACGAGGCGTACTACTTTGCCCCGCAAGCGATGACCAAAGTGATGAACGAGGGCTGGGCCGTGTATTGGCACAGCAAGCTGATGACCCAGCACTTCGTCGAAGCCAAGGAAATCATCCAATACGCCGACCAGCACTCGGGCGTGCTGCACATGGCCCCCGGCGGGTTCAACCCGTACAAGATCGGGTACGAGCTCTTCCGCGACATCGAACGCCGCTGGAACACGGGCCAGCACGGCCCCGCCTGGGAACGGCTCGAAGGCCTCGGCGCCAAGGAGCGCCACGACGACAAAAGCATGAAAGGCCGCGAGAAGATCTTCGAAGTCCGCAAGATCTACAACGACGTGCAGTTCATCGATGAGTTTCTCACGCCCGAGTTTGTTGATCGCCACAAGATGTACCAGTATCGCCGCGACCCGCAGTCGGGCGAGCTGAAGGTCGTCAGCCGAGACTTTGACCGCATCAAGAAGACGCTGCTGTATCGGCTCACCAACATGGGCCAGCCGTTCGTGTACGTGGTCGACGGCAACTACCGCAACCGCGGCGAGCTGTACCTCGCGCACCAGTACAGCGGGCTCGAGGTCGAGCTCGCCAAGGCCAAGGAAGTGTTGCGCAACATCCGCATCATCTGGGGCCGCCCGGTGCACCTGCAGGCACGCATCGAGGATGATGAGTACCTGTTTACTTGCGAGGACCCGACCGCCGATCAGCTGAAGAAAGAAAAGATCACCGCGAGCACGCCGGCACCGGCGCACCTGCTGAACTGAAAAAGTGCTTTGGCTTTGGTGGCACAGGCGTCCCGCCTGTGTGCTCAGGAATCAATCCAGCACTTCGCTCTCGATGCTCGCCTTCTCGCCTTTGAGCTTCTTCTCGACGTACTTCTTCACCCACGTCTCGAAGCTCTTGCCCGCCGCGGGGTCGCGATCGCTGAAGGCGATGTGGCGGATGTCGGCATAGCGGACCGTGATTCGTTCTTCGCTGCTCGCCGGCAGCAGGCGGACGCTGGAATCCGTGAGGGTCTTGCCGCGTTTGCGGTCGAACAGGTACCCGGCGGCCGTCGAACCGTCCTTGAGCGTCAGCGTCACGTCGCCGCGGTAGTCAAAGGCCTTTTCCAGGATGTCGAACGTCGCCGCGTCGTCGGCAAGATCGACGGCCCACCCGGCGACGCTGTCGCGGTGGGCGGTGATGGCGGGCGGTTCAACTTTGACTTCCTGGGGCATGGGCAAGGGTATGCGAAGCCGTTCGGCGGGGATGCTGGAACGCGGAGTTTGCGGAGGGCGCGGAGAACGCGGAGAAAGCAAAAGAGAGGAGTGCTTGGATCAAGGCCAACCGGCATCATCCTGCTGTTCGGCTGTTCGCAATCCCCATTCTTCCTCCGCGTATTCCGCGTCCTCCGCAAACTCCGCGTTCCGGCATCCCAGCCAAAGCTCAGCCGAAAGTCCGCCCGCTGTCCGGGTCCATCATCTTCCAGCTATTGAGCTTGCACAGCCGCATCAGCACCGGAAAAGCGAAGTCTTCGTCGGTCACGCTGACGAGCACCTGACTGATCTCCGGCCCCGCGCCGCGGTTGGAGGTCGGCTCATCACTCAGCGGGATCTCCAGCACCATGCCCGGCCCGAAGAGCACGCCCGTGCCCAGCCGCTCGCCATAGCCATGGGGGCCGGAGCCATCGGGCGAGATGTTGCACTGTCCGAGGGCGGCACGCACATCCCTCAACGCACCCAACGCCAACAGCCCGCCGGAAGATTCTCCCGGCGGTGCCGACCGGATCAAGATGAGCGTCCGCTTTCTGGCCACGATGCCCAGAGGATACCACCGATGACCCAATCAGACCTTCGATCTGACCTTCAATCAGAGGCCTGGGCGCAAGCCCAGGCACCCCATGCGCAGGAACACTCGCTGTGCATGGGCTTGCGCCCATGCCTCTGATTGAACAAACACCCTAGGCCCCCAGCGCCTCATCCTCAGCCGCCTCTTTGTCCAGCAGCTTTACGCAGGTCTGGATCAGTTCTTCCAGCGGCACCGGCTTCTGCAAGTAGGCATCCACGCCCAGATGCTCGGCATAGGTCTGGTGACGCTTGCCCTCATTGGCCGTCACCATGATCACCAGCGGCGCGTCTTCATAGCCCTTGATTTTCTCGAGCACCAGAAAGCCCGACCGTTTCGGGAGCATCATGTCCAGCACGACGATGTCCGGTGGCTCGTCGGCGACGGCGATCACCGCGGCGTTGCCGTCGGCCGCGGTCACCGTGTCGGCGCCTTCGGCGTTGAGTGCCGCATCGAAGCTCTCCAGAATGTCCTGATCATCATCCACGATCAGAATGCGTACGTCTTCCAAGCGTCCGGCCATCGGTCTACCCGCTTTCACATCACCCCGCCACCCGATCCCCCAGTCCCCGCTCGCCGCCCCACGTGCGGGCGATCCCGTCCCTGTAAGAATGTACCGCCATCCCCCCTCCATGGGTTTCGCGAATCCCGCTCCGCCCCACGGTTTCATGCAGATGTCTCGGTCGAGGCGGTCAGTTCCAGCGGCACATTGGCCGGCTTTGGAGCCTTCGACGCAAGCTCGGCGGCGTCTCGCGCCGACCAATCCTCCAAACGGGCCATGTCGTCATCGGTCGTCCAAGGCAACGCACGGATCTTGGCCTTCAGTGCGGCGGGGATCGGCCTGCCCAGGTGCTCATGCCTCGGGCGGCTCTTCCAATAGCGGTGCAGCCACAGGTTCTGCTCCGGAGCCAGCCGAACCATCTGCTCGATCGCACGCCGATAGCGTGCGCTGACATAGAACAGCGGGTCGGGCTCAGACTTCCAATCCTCTGGCATGATGATGTCGTGCACCACGATCTCGTAGCGCAGCGGGTGCGTGCCGTCATACTCGGCAAACCCCGCCGACTGGGGCGGGATCGACATGGAGCCGTCCTCGGCGTCGCGCGATCGCACCAGCCGACGCGCCTGCCCGCAGACGATCGGCGCGTCAAACTGCATCGCCATGATGCCGATGGATTTGTACGTCGACGCCAGGCGGTTGAAGAACGGGACGAACAGCCCGCGATCTCCGGCGTTCTGGTCGGCGATGAACGCCACCAGCTCGCCGCGCGACATCAACTCGGGCATCGCCTTGACGGCTCCGAACTTGTCCAGCAGCTCCAGCCCGCGACGCTGCCGCGTTCGCCGAAGCCACTGATCCAGCGGCTTCATATCGAGCGGGCGATACAGCGCGTGCATCCGGAAACCCAGCACCGCCATGGCATAGCCGAGCAGCTCCCAGTTGCCGCAGTGCCCGGTGATCATCACGCAGGGCCGACCGGTGAGCATCAGCCGCGCCGCGGGTTCCAGCCCGATGAGCCGCAGATACTGCGGCCAGGAGTCCGGCGTGATCAATCGCGGGGTGTACGCCATTTCCACGCCGAGCATGAACAGATGCTCATACGCCTGCATCGCATGCTCGTGACGCTCGGCCTCGGGCATGCCCGGAAAGGCCACGCCGATCGTGTCCATGGTCCGCTGCACGCGGCGTTTCTCAAACGCGGCATATCGGCGTGCGACGGCGCGGGCCGTGCGCAGGTTCGAGGACAGATCGCCCACCTGCATCGTGGCCAGGAACGCACGCACCGCCAGATACAGCGGCGCATGGATCCAAGAAGGGGGCTTGAACTTGCGCTTGGCCATGCCATGCCGACTCTTGCCGATACCCGCGCGCTTATCGCAGAAGCCAGGGCCGAAACGCCAAGATCGCGATGAGCGCGAAGAAGTGACAGAGCAACCAGAGCGCGAGCCAGTTCAGGCCTTCCTCCGCGTTTCTCCGATCACTCCGTCTGCTCCGCGTTCCCGCCCTGAGACTTCGCCAATCAGCGACCCATCAGCGTGCGCAACCGATTCTCGTTCAGCACTGGGATCGCGGTGTCGGTCGCCTGCTTGAACAGCTCGTCATACCGACGAGCCAGCCGCTCTTGAGAGAGGTAGAAGTTGATCACTTCCAGCGGAGCGGTCGAGCTCGGCTTCGGCGGCAACTGCGGGCGCTGCCCGAGGACCACAAAGTCAACGTCGCCCGTGAGTTCTTCCGAGACCTCGCCGCCCCAGTCGCGAATCCACGCCTTCACCTCGCCGCCGGCCAATGGTGAGGCCTGGCCTGTGCGACCCGGATCAAAGCTGCCATAGACAAGGAACTTGTACTTCTTTGCCGGGTCATACACCGGATTGGCAGCAAAGTCGCCACGCAGCACCGGGTTGCCCTTCTGCTCACGCAGGATGCGAGCCACAGACGAATCGGCATCGACGCGGATGATCTCGACCGTTGCCTTGCCCGCCGGATACTCGCCGGTCTTCTCATCGGGCTTGATCGTCGTGCCCTGGCCATAGATGTTGAACGACAGACCGAGCACCACCTTGTCCTTGCGACCGACTGAGAGCATGATCGTGCCGTCGGCCGGAGTGGTGTTCAGCACCAGCGCGTCGGGCAGGGCGTACTCGGCCTGGCCCGTGAACCGCTGGCCCTTGAGCTCCTGCTCGAAGCGCTTCAGGCGATCCTTATCCACAGCCCGCTCGGCCTGCAGCTTCTCGATCTCGGTCTTCAGCCCGCCCTCGCGCGACGCGTAGTCGTTGCGGATCTTCTCGACGCGCTCGTCCATCTGCTGCTTGAACGCGTTAGTGTCCTCGCGCAGCTTCTCGGTCTCGCCCTTGGTGATGTTCACCTGCTCGGTCAGGGCGGCGACCGTCTTCTGCTGGGCCGTTTCAAGATCAGCCACACGGTTGGACTCGTTGGTCTTGTCGGCCAGGGCCCGCTCGCGAGCCGTGTTGGCGTCGGCAAGCTGCTGCCGGAGCGAATCGATCTCGCCCGACTTGTTCCGGACCAAGCTCAGCATGCTGGACGCTTTCTCGTCGGTGAGCACCTTCGCGATGGCGTCCACCGTGTCGCGATCCGAGCCGGTGACCTTGGTCATCAGGTCGCGCCGCTCTTCGAGCATGTAGCGCACCACGCTCTTGCGATCCTTCGAGGCCAGCGACTGGATGCGCTGCACCTGGGCGTCGCTGCGGTCGGTGTCCTGGACAAAGTCCTTGGTGGTGTTCTCCGCCGCGATCTTGGCATCGATCGCCGAGCGACGCTGGGCGTAAAAGACCAGAGACGTGATAAAGAACCCGAGCGTCGCGATCGACAAAAGGGTGACCGTGATGCCGACGCCGATGCTCGAACTGGTGCGGGCCGCCATGCGGGAACTCTCCGAGGGGAGGGGACACTTCAGGGGTCAAACAGGTTGAGGGGGGCACTTTAGCAGGGAACGGCCTCGGCGTGTCGCCAATTCTCCGTTCCGGTCGCTCGCTCGCGATTCTGCACCGTCCTCCAGCGTCCCTACGCCCCCAACGCCCCTGCGGATGCGTGGACAAACCGTCGATTGCTACACCCGATCCCGGTCGATAGAGGTTCCAGGCATGCCCGACACCATTTCCAGCATTGACAAAGCCCTTACAAATGGTCCTCCGATCATCATCGTTGGCGGCGGAGGCCACGGCTTGGTCGTCGCCGACGCCGCTCGGGCCTCGGGCTTTGATGTCGTTGGCGTGCTCGATGACAACCCCGACGCGATTCTCACACGCGGCTCATCCGATGCCGTACTCCGTGTTGGCGGGCTCAGAGAAATCTCCCGGGTCGGTGACCGCGCCTGGATCCTGGGCGTGGGCACCCTGTCGGTTCGTGCTGAGTTGATCTTGGCAATGAAGCCACCACTTCCGGGTGGGGCAACACGAACAGTGGTGCATCCCACGGCTCACGTCGCGCCGACCGCTCGCCTTGGCGTGGGCGTCTTTGTCGGACCCAACGCTGTCGTTCACACCCGAGCCGTGGTCGGCGACCACGCGATCATCAACTCCGGCGCGATCGTTGAGCATGAGTGCGTTGTCGGCATGAACTCGCACATTGCCCCGGGCGCGATCCTTGGGGGCGGCGTGCACATCGGTGCCCACACGCTTGTCGGCCTCGGCTCGCGCGTGTTGCCCCTGCTCAGCGTCGGCGACAAGTGCACCGTCGGCGCGGGTGCCGTCGTCGTGCGATCGGTTCTTGATGGTCTGACGGTCGTCGGTGTGCCCGCCAAGGTGCGAGCGTGATGCGCGTCTCGGTGCTCATCCCCACCCGCGGGCGCGATCACAAGCTCGCCCGCTGCCTCGCGCTCCTCGCGCGGCAATCTCACCCCAAAGACCAGTTCGAGGTTCTCGTGGGCATCGATGGCGGCTCACCACCAGAGACGCTCGGTGCCCCGGGCCTTAATCTGCGTGTCTTCGCCTTCGATCATGCCGGCCCTGCCGCGACGCGTAATCGCCTGCTCAGCCGCGCTTCGGGCGAGTTCGTCCTGCTTCTGAACGACGATGTGCGTCCGGATCGCGATCTGATCGCCGCCCATGTGCGTGCCCACCAGCAACGGCGCGTGCCCGCGATGATCCTCGGAGCCGCCCCGTTTGTTCGTCACTCTGGCGACACCATGTGGGACCGCCTGATCCGCGAGACATCGATGGTCTTCTTCTACGACCGCATGCACGCGGCGATCGCGGGAGGCATTGCGGGGCCGGATCATGACTGGGGCTTCCGCCACGCCTGGACGCTCAATCTCAGCATGCCGAAAGAGCTGCTGCTCGCCGTCGGAGGATTCAACGAGCGGCTCCGGTACGCGATGTTTGAGGACCTCGACATGGCGTTTCGCGTTCAAGCCCGTGGAGCACGGCACGCGACACCCATCCCTGTGCTGTATCGCCCCGAGGCCATCGTTGAGCACGATCATCGCATTTCGGTTCAGGAGTATCTCGATCGCGAGCGCCAGCTCGGGAGGGCCGCGTGGGATCTCGCTGAGATCTCGCCCGAGTGCGCCCACGCCGTGTTCAATCGTGACTTGCGAGCCCAGACTGAGCTGGAAGAGTGTGAGCGCGTGATCGCGAGCGGCGTGGACGACGCCCGCGCGATCCGCACGGACATGGATCTCTGGGCCCGCACGCCCGCCGAATCGCCCGCTGAGCCCGCGGCGTTGTACCAGCGTCACCTGCCGCTGAAGCGACGGACATTCCGGGAAGGGCTGCTTGATGCCGCGGGCCAGATCGCCCGTCGGCCTAGCCTCACCTCATGAGCACCGACCCGCGAGCTATCGCCGCAGGACCGATTGTCGAGGGTGCGGTTGAACGCAAGCCCTCGGCCAAAACCTATGTTCGTCCCCTCCCCGGCGAGATCGCCGACACTACTGAAAATCGCCAGGCCTGGACCGACTACAACTGGCCGCAGGGTGGGCACGAGTGGTCCGAGGGGTGGGGCTCCACCGACGCGCTCTGGTCTGTGACACTGCACCCCCGGCTCTTCGGCGTGCTGCCCAGCAAAGCCATTGTCGAGATCGCTCCCGGGTTCGGACGCATCTCGCGTTACCTGATCGAACACTGCGAGCGATACATCGGCATCGACGTCACACCCAAGTGCGTCGAACGCTGCCAAGCCCGATTTGCCGATCGTCCGCATGCTTCATTCGAACTGACCGACGGCGTCACGCTCACCGGTGTTGCCGATGGCTCGGTAGATCTGGTCTACTCCTACGACTCGCTCGTGCATGTTGAGCAGGCCACGCTGTCGGCATATCTGCGCGAGATCGCCCGCGTGCTGCGTCCCGGCGGCTCGGCGTTCCTTCACCACTCCAATCTCGGCGCATACGCGGATCGTTTCAGCCCCGCCGACCTCAATCGCGTTCCTGGCGGTCGACGCGCGAGCGCGTCGGCGGCGCGCGTCGCGTCCGATGCCGCGGCCGTCGGCCTGCGCACCGTGCTGCAGGAGCTGATTCCGTGGCATGACAATGGTCTGCATACCGACGCGTTCACGCTGCTGCGCGCCGACCCCGTCCAGGCCCACCTCCAGCCGCGCATCATCGTGCGTGATGACTGGTCGCGAGAGCTCGCGCACGCCCGCATGGTCCACATGGCGTATTTATCCGGCGTCGGCAAGGCCGAGCCCCTGGCGTGATGATCAGCCGTCGATCGCCTCGACCGGCACGATCGACACATGCCGAGCCAGCGTGGACATGAAGCGCGAGCGAGCGTCCGGATCCAATCGGCGCATGAAGGCATTGAGCGCGGCCGCGAACTCTTCGGCCGACTGTTCCGGATCGGCCTGCAGCAACTCTGCGTCCCATCGCACGCCCACGACGGGCACGCTCGCGTGGGCGCCGCCGATGCTCAAGGCGTCGCGCCACGCCTGAACGTGCATCGGCGCGATCGCGTCGATGCAGAGCCGGGGCCGCACGTCCCTCGCCGCCGCCGCCCCGAGCTTGCTGGCGAGTGCATCATCAGTAAGCAGTCGCACCAGCCCCTCGGCCACGCTCTCTGGGTCTGCCATGGCGACGAGCCCGGTGACTTCGGGGACGATCTCGTCATCCACGCCCGGCGCGCGGGTGACCAGCGTCGGCGTGCCGTGGGCGAGTGCCTCGATGATCGTCTTCGGATGCCCCTCATAGCGCGAGCACTGCGCGTACACACGCGTGCAGAGCATCGCCCGCATCAGCTCATCATGCGGCACGCGGGCTCGGAACTCGGCGGCCACACCCAGCTCGCTCGCCAACCGACGCAACTCGGGCTCCAGCCGACCCTGCCCGATGATCGTCAATCGAATCGCTGGCACACGCTCGCGAGCCACCGCGACGGCGCGGATCAACAGATCCACGCGCTTCTCCGATTCGAGCCGACCAGCAAACAGCACGCTTCCCGGTGAGCGATCCGCAAGCGGAGCCGCGTCGTCCGTCGGCACGACATAGTTCGGAATCACCCGAAACCGATCCCATTCAAGCCCGTGGCGGATCGCCAGCTCGCGAGTCATGCCCTCGGTGGTTCCGACCACCAAATCCGCGGCGTGGCAGAGCTCACGCTCCTGCATCGCAGCACGAAGCGTCTGGACGGCACTCGATCCCTGCTCATACGCCGTGCTCCGCGCCAGCGGATAGCCCCCACGCGCCACAAATCCCACACGCATCCCCGCTTCACGCAGCACCCGGGCGACTCCCACACCCACCAGCCCGCCAAAGTGCTGGTCGGTGTGCACGATCGCCGAGCGAACGCCGAGTTCACGCAGCCTGCCGCCAACACGGGCTGGCACCGAGCCCTGAAACAGGCCCGGTTCCAGATCATCATCGTTTCCGATGACGGTCACCCGGCCGTCGGGTGCGCTTGGGATCAGTTCCCGCGCCCACTTGCGCTCCAGAGCTCCGCCATAGGTCACCAGCACCACATGCCCGAACAACCCCGGCAGCCGATCCAAGAGTGCCCGCTCACGCCCCAGCATGCCCGTCTCTGCCCATCTGGCCAGCGACGTGTGGACGCACTGCACGTGCACGATCGCATCTGCGATCGGTCCGCCCGGCGGTGAGAGGCCCTGTTTCATCGCCACGGTTATCGGCCAACCAACTCCCCCTCGTGAATGCTCAACCCCGGCCCGCAACCGGCCGATAACCACTCTGCAATGGGCCCAACCCTCGGCGTGATCGTTCCGATGTTCAACTCCGCTTCCACGGTGGCGGAGACCATCCGCTCGGTCCAGGCCCAGAGCATGGAAGACTGGCGGCTGATCGTCGTGAACGATGGCTCGACCGATGCCGGGCCCAAGGTCGTCGAAGACCTGATGCGCAACGACCGCCGGATCTGCATGATTCACCAGGCCAATCGGGGCCTGGCCGGGGCACGCAACTCCGGCCTGGAGGTGGCCCTGAGGCTCGACGTCCGCCACATTAGCTTTCTTGATGCCGACGACGCGATGTATCCCGGCGCGTACGAGGCGTTGATCAGGGCGGCGAGCCGCACGGGTGCAAGCTACGGCGGTTACGAGTTGTGCGATCAGGACCTTCGTTCCCTGGGCCGACAATCCCCCGTCTCCGCGCCCGTGGTCGGTCTCAATGAGTTGCTGGACTGGAATCGAGCCGCCACCCACGCGCACCTCTTCACGCCCGAGACGATCGGCAACGAGCGATTCGACGAGTCGCTCAGAGTGGTCGAGGACTACGACATGTGGCTGCGGCTCGCGATCAAGGGCGAGCGATGGCAGGGCGTGGAAACCATCGTTGCCCCCTATCGCCTGCGCCCGACCAGCATGAGCAAGCAGTTCGCGCCCATGGCCGCGACCTATGTCAATGTCGTGCGTTCAGCGTTCCGATCGGCACGAAGCCACGGGCTCGGTGACCTCCTGGACTTGAGCGACGCGCGATTCACGCGCGTGGTGGGGCACGCTTCACTGATGTACGCCACGATGCAGGCGATCCTCGAGGTCGCCCCGGGCAAGCCGATGGCCACGGCGATCCTTTCGGCGGCCCCGAAGCCGCCCGTGTTCTCGCCTGCCGACCTTGCCCAGGCCGCGAGCACGGCACTGCTGTTTGGCGCGTGCACCGCCCCGGATGTGGATGGTCGGCGTGAACGCTCTTGGCTGATCGAGCTCCGCCGCTGGTGGGTGCGCTGCGCCGAGGAACAGTGGTGCGACTTTGCCGACATCGAGCGGGCGACCATCGAACTCGCCCACAAGATTGTTCATCCCGATGCCATCGTCGCCGAGCTGCTGCGCGATGCGGCATCCGCCCATGCCGCCGAGCACGGCGTGGTGGTGCTCTCACTCGATCGCCAGGGCCGCCGAGTGGTTCGTGCCGCGGCGGCCCGCGGCTGGCGTGTGCTCGCTTTTGACGATCACTCTCCCGATCAGGACGTGGCTCTGCTGGAACCGATTCCGCGTGTGCGTGTCGTGCGCAATGCTGCCGCATTCGGCGCGATGCTGCGCGAGGACTTTGCGGGCTCGCCCTGGGTCTCGTGTGCGTTCGGTCGCGGCGAGTTGGAACTTAGCCGCGCCCGCCAGGACTCTGGCTCACGCTCACCCGCCGCGTTCACCTGGGACGCCGTGCGTGCTGCGATCGGCGCACGGAACCTTGGCCTGATGCGTTCGTCCCTGCACGCCCAGCGGGCAAAGGCGGGATGAGATGGCGGTGCACCTGCCCACTACGCCCGACATCCGCGATTGCGTCGTCATCATCCGCGCCGCCGGCGAACGCACCGAGTCTGCGTGCGTTCGCATCGTGGCCGATCAGATGCGATTGCTTGGCGGCGACCCCTCCACCCGACTGCACGTTGTGCACGAACGCCCTTTTTCAAGGGCACTCCAGCGCACATACGAACTCGGCATCGCTTCCGGCGCGGCGTGGGTGATCGCGATGGATGCCGACGTGCTCCTGCTGCAGGACGGACTCGCCCGCATTCTCGAAGCACTCGCGAGCTTGAAGCCGGATGGGTTCACCATCACGCCGCTGGTGCTCTGCCGCTTCTTTCACGGCTACTGCTTCCGCGGGCTGCACCTGTATCCCGCTCACCTGCTCCCGAGCGCGCTCGCCATCATGGATGCGTGCGGAGCGCACGAGCACATACGCCCCGAGTCCTGCGTCGTGCTCGCCATGGAACGCGCGGGACATGGGTATCAGGCGACGACACTCCCTGTCGGCGTCCACGACTTTGAACAGGCCTATCACCACATCTACGTCAAGATGCGCATGCGCGGCCGACGTGAGTGCGCCGACGACGGCGGCAAGTCGCTCGACCGATACATCGCCCTCATGAAGTCCCTCGCCGACCTTGGCGACCACGACGCCCGCGTCGCCGCCTGGGGACTTGAAGATGGAGCCGCCGACGCACGCGCGGCCGTTCCGCCACCCCCCCACTACGACTGGCTGAGCGACTATCCGGAACTCAACGCGCGGCTCTCCGCCGCGGGCATTCGCACCAAACCCGCCCTGAATGACAACCTCGGCGACACCTTCGCGCTCGATCGCATGCTCGGCTTTGACTACTTGGCTGACACCCGCACACCCAAGTGGATCAAGGATCTCGCCGGCTTTTCCGATGGCCTGCAACGCGTTCGCGAGAACTTTCGCTTGTACAGCCCATCAGCCGTTGAATCGACGCTCATACCACGCTCCCAGCATGCCCAGCACGCACAGCCGCTGCGCACGTGAAGAACGCCCGACCAGCGTTCCGGGGGCAGGAACGAACCGCATCCAGTCCTGCCGGATCACCCCGTCTCGCACGAGCGCCGACCGCTCGATGATCGGGATCATCGCCTCCATCGGCTCGGTGCCCGGCAAGCGCAGGCTGAAGCCCTGCTTGGGACGAGAGAGCACCTGCGGACTCACGCGGCGCGCAGCAGCCGCACGAGCCACGATCTCGCGGAGCAATGGCTTGCTTCCCGGTTGCGTGTGCTCACTGTGTACCACCGGCGCACCGAGCCACGCATCCAACACACGCCGATCCAGCCACGGCGACCGCATCTCCAGCCCCATCGCACCCGCGGCACGATCGAGCTTGGGCAGAATCGACCCTGCGCAGAAACCAAGAACATCCAGCCGCTGTGCTCGTCGAGGATGCGGAAGCGCAGGACGATCCTCAGTGCTCAACCAAGCGCCGAACCGCTCATCGCCCGCGGCGACATTCCCACCAACCAGCGCGGCGGCCTCGACCGGATGAAACCCGCCAAATGTGCGCACGAGATATCGATGTGCATACGACCGCGTCGCGAGCGACATCATCGCCGCGTGGCGTTCATCGGCCGTCGCCTCGGGCAAGGCCACTCGCCCCGCAAGCTGCCCGGCGTGTGGAATCCCCGAGAGCCCCGCCGCGAGATTCAGCGGATGATCCACCGGGTCACGATGCCACGCGTATCCACCGAAGGCCTCGTCACCACCATCTCCACCAAGAATCACTCTCGGGGCATGTGGCCCCCGCGCCAGAACCGCCCGCGTCATCGCCACCGAAGTGAGCAGCGCGGTGAATCCCTGCGGCTCGTCGTACGCCGCCGCTGCATCCGCCAGAAGATCCGAAAGCGACCCTGCCGAGATCGCTACTCGCTCGTGTCGCATCCCAAGCAGCCGCGAAGTCTCTTCGGCCACCGCACACTCATCGCTCGCATCACCAGGATTCAGCGTCAGCGCGGCGAGCGACAGTCCACTCGGCAACACCGCCGCCAGTGCTGTCGAATCGATCCCCGCCGAGAGAAACACCGCCACCTCCCGGTCACCGATGCAGTGCTCCCGCGCGACCACTGCCAGCAACTCATCGGCGCGCACGGGTACTCCCGAGACCTCTTCCGGCGGCCGCCAGTACGCCGTCACCCGCGGCCCCGCACTGTCGCCAATCCTCCATTCAAGTACCTGCCCCGGCCCCAGCTTGCATATCCGCCGATACATCGTCCGCGGCGCGGCGACGTACCCGACACTCAACAAATCCTCGACAGACTCGAGGTCCAGCTCGCGCTCACCGAGCAACGCACAGATCGTGTCACACTCCGACGCGATCGTCAGCCGACCGCCGCCTTCGATTCCGCCCGGATCGTGTCGATACATCAGCGGCTTCATTCCCGCATGATCCACCGCCGCGACCAGCCGATCGCCATCAACCCACACAAACGCGAACATGCCCCGCACCCGCTCCAGCGTCGTGTGCGCACCCCACCGCTCAAGCGCATGCAGCAGTACCTCGGTATCCGATCGCGTCGCAAACCGCACACCCTCGCTGGCAAGCCGCTCGCGCAGCTCCATCGTGTTGTAGATCTCCCCGTTGTACACCAGTCGTGATCGCGCACGCTTCCCGGCCATCGGCTGCGCCGCGGCCTCGGTCAGATCCTGCACCGCCAGCCGAGCGTGCAGCATGATGATTGACCGATCCTCACTCGCCCACATCCGCCCGCCATCAGGCCCGCGACGCCGCAACAGCGTCATACCGCGCTCGAGCCGATCGCTCAGCGCCGCTCCGATTTCTCGCATTGGGGGACCGGCGATGACTCCCACGCCGCACATCAGCCGCGCTCCATCTTCGACGCCCGCTTCGCGCGCTCCGCAAGGGGCACGCCGTCGTACCACCGTCGCCCGTCGCTCGCATCCCCATCGGCGAGGCATTTCCCGACAAACTCAAGCATCCGCGATCCGAGCGCATCGATCGTCGCCCGCTCCCGCGCGCGCCCGGCAACCCCTTCACACATCGCGCGCCGCCACGCATCATCTTCCACCGCCTTTACCAGCCGCTTCTCAAGCCCCGCGGCATCGTGAAACATCACCTCTCCCGGCTCAGGAAACACATCCGTGAGCGCAAGCCCCAATCCATCGACCTGTTCATGCGGGCTTGATCGCAGCCGCTCCACATGAATGCCATTGAACCGCACACACCTCGGCCGATCCAACCCAAGCCGCTCGCACAACTCGGCATATCGCCCGACCTCCTCCACATCCTCCCCATACACATGCGTGTGATACCCATCGGCCTGCACCCGCGATCGATCCTCGCGCCCCACAGCACCCGCTCGGCACGCCATCGCACCGGCCTGATACTCCAGCAGAGAAAGGTCATCGGCGATCAGTCGGCACAGCGCAATCCCCCCCGACAGTGCACACTCAAACACCCGCTGATGAATCGCCGTGTGCGCCGACACATGCAAGTGCGCCCCAGCACACTGATACGCACGACGCAACTGCTCATCGTGCGACAGTTCCCCACGCGCATACTCGCCAAGCGTCGGATGCGATTCCCACCCGCGCCCATACAGATGCATCCGCCACTGGTGAGCTCGGCAGATCTCCGCCGCCCACCCAAGCGCCTGATGCCGAATCGCCCGATCCGCGATCGGATAGGCATACACCCCCGTGATCAACGCCACACTGCGATCGTCCGCGTTCAGTCGCCCCTCTCGCAGCGCCTCCCGCACAATCGCATGCAGCCTTGGCCCGATCGATCCATCACCCACGGGCGATTCCGCCGCACGCACCACTTCCGGATACATCGCCTCTAGCACCGCACCCAGCCCCGGCGTCGCCCCCGCCTCTTTCACCTTCCGTTCATGCAGCACCCGCGTCGGCTCGGCATGGTGAGACACATACGCCACCTCGCACGCAAACCGCTCGCCGCCCTCACCGACCGCACCAGCATGGAACTTACGCGATGACACGCTCATCGGCGCCGCCAGCGCTCGCGCACGCGGGTACATCCACTGCTGAAACATCTCCTCCCGGACACTCCCCATCACAAAGTCCAGAGGCCCCATCCCCTCCCCAATCGCCCGCGATTGCTGCTGCGGCATCAGGTCCTGCACCCACATCACAAATGGCACATTCTGCGGCATCGCCTCCCCAAGCGCCGACCGCGGAAAGTTCGCGATCACCACCAGATCCGGCTCAAACTCCGTCACGACGCGCTGGCACAGCAATCGATCAAACGTCGCATGTGCCGTCGGCTCTTCAACCACGCGTACCGCGCATCCCTGCCGCTCGAGCGCGCCGCCCAAGTCCGCAACCACGTGCCGAACATACGTCGTGTACCGGCTCGTCACCAGCAGCACTCTCAGCGGCTTCGCCGACCGCTCCGAGAATCGACGTGCCCACCACGCCCGATCACGCACCCCATACGCCGTCGCTACACGATCTCGCGGTTCCCCAAATGCCGCCGAATACGCCCGCTCAGCTTCTCCAATAATCTCAGACGGCGACGGGCTCACCCGCGGCTGGCACGTCGGGATCGTCATGCTGATCCCCACCGGCCGCTCGCCAGCCAGCACACCTCGCATCAGTTCCGTCCGCACCTCTTTACCCGCCGAAGCACCCACGCACACCCGCACCCGGTCATCGCTCAGCATCGCCGACAGATCCACCTGCATCAACCCATCGCACAACTGCATCGGATCGCCTTGCACGATCGTGATCAGCGCCCGATACCCATCTCCGCTCGGCATCGTCGCACGTAGCACACGACTCAGAAGCTCCGGCGGCTCGGCTCCCTCCACAATTACCGGCGGCGGATAGCTCGATCCCGCCGCCCCCGCAACCGTCGGCTGAAACGGCAGTTGCACCCCTTCAAGCGCCGCCGCCACATCTCCGAATCGCTCCCACGTCCCCACACCTTCCCCGCCCCGCGCCATCGTGCGCCAGACCATCTTCCCGCACGCCGATCGAAAGTGCTCACGCCCCTCCGCGCGCGCTCGCCACCCGGCAACGAACTGCCGCAGATCCGCCGGCAGTGACCCGCGCAGTGCCAGCGCATCCAGATTCTTCTTCAGCGTCGCGTTCAGTGCATCGACCGTCACCCCATCCTCGGGCAGCATCGCGATCCGCCGAGCCGCCTCGATCACCTTCGGATGCTCGATCACCTGCGTCGGCAGAGCCCGAATCTGCTCCCCCGCCGCGGTCTTCAGCCCGACTTTCGCATATGCCTCGGCCAAAAGCAGCCGCACATCCGCATCCGCCGGCGCCACCTTCAGCGCACCGATCGCCACCGGCACAAACGCCCACACCGATCCCTCTTGACCCATGCGAAGCACGTCCGCGCGTGTCAGGCGCGCCCCAACACCCGACCGCAGACTCGCGGCGTTCGTCACTGCGGATTGCATCCCGTGATATCGACCCATGCACGCCCAGCTCCCGCACAGAATCGCGCAGTTTCCGCGCGACCGCACGCCCGCTGCTCCACATGCATCTCTGGCCCGGCGTCTTGCCTGTGTGCCTCGTCTGCATTGGTGGCACAGGCGTCCCGCCTGTGTGCCTTCCCGCCCATCCACGCCGATATCCGCGGTGACATGCCCGATTCTCCGCCAACTCCCCCGCGCTCGCATCAACCCAAGCCGGCACGCCTGCATCTCGTCGGCGAGCCGATGCCGCGACCTCTTTCGGGCACGCCCGACTCGGGCTCTTCCCGCAAAGTCCTCTCGCATCAGCAACTCCTCACCCTCCGCGCCCAGGCACGCCAGGCCGGGCGCGCCGTCGTTCAATGCCACGGCTGCTTTGACATCGTGCACCCCGGCCACCTGCGCCACCTCCGCTATGCCAAGGCCCAGGGAGACATTCTCCTCGTCTCCATCACCGGCGACGCGATGATCGACAAGGGCACCGGCCGCCCCCTGATCCCGCAAGAGCTCCGTGCTGAAAACCTTGCCGCGCTCGACTGCGTTGACTGGGTGTACATCGAGCCCCGCCCGACCGCCGAAGACCTGCTCAACGAGGTCCGCCCCGACGTCTACGTCAAAGGCCGCGAGTACGAACTCAACAACGACCCGCGATTCGCCCGCGAGAAAGCCGCCGTCCAAACCCACGGCGGGCGCGTCGTCTTCAGCTCCGGCGATGTCGTCTTCAGCTCCAGCGCGCTCATCGCCGCTCTCGAACAGTCCGCTGACCCCTACCACGCTCGTCTCCGAACGCTCCTCGAGCAACCCGAACTCGACGGTGCCACCCTCAACACCCTCATCGCCAGGTTCCGCGGCAAGCGCTGCGTTGTCGTCGGCGAAGTCATCCGCGACACCTACGTTCTTTGCGATCGGCCCGATGTCGCCGGCGAAAGCCCGGTGCTCACCCTGCGCCCCATCGAGCGACGCTCCTATGACGGCGGGGCCGCCGTCATCGCACGCCACCTCGCCGCGCTCGGAGCCAGCCCCGTCCTCATCACCGCCCTGCGCGAAGACGATGACACCATCGCTCTCCGCCGTCGCCTCGCCGCTGAGGGCGTCGAGCTGCGATCCATCAACATCGATCGTCCGACCCCGGAAAAGCAGCGTTTTCTCGTTGGCGCGCAGAAGGTCATGAAGCTCGATCTTGTCACCCGGCTCGATCCCGACGCCGACGTGCAGGATCAACTGCTGGGCATGGCCGGTGACGCTCTGGGCGAATCCGGCGGCGCGACCGATGCCTCGGTCATCGCCGACTTCGGCCTCGGGCTCATGAGCCCCGGCCTGCTCCGTTCGCTCTGCCCCCTCGTGCGTGCTCGCTCGGGCATCGCTTCTGGCGACGTCTCCGGCAAACGCTCGCACCTTCAGCACATGACCGGGCTTGATCTGCTCTGCCCAAGCGAGAGCGAGCTCCGCGACGCCTATCACCAGCACGATGACAGCTTGCCCGCCGCCGCATTTCGCCTGCTCTCCGGCACACGCACGCGCCACGCCATCGTCACCATGGGCTCTGAGGGGCTCGTCGCCTTCGATCGCCTTCCCGGTTTCGAAGAAGCCCACCAGCAGTGGGGCGCACGCCTGAAGGCCGAACACGTGCCCGCCCTCGCACCCGCAGCGATCGATCCCCTGGGCTGCGGCGATGCGCTCCTCTCCACCGCCACGCTCGCCCTCGCCTCCGGTGGTTCGCTGCTTGCCGCCGCGTTCCTCGGTGCTGTCAGCGCCGCCGTCGAAGCCCAGCGCCTCGGCAACACGCCCGTCTCCTCCGGCGATGTGCGATCCGGCGTCGCCCGCCTCCACACCGCCCACCTCACCTACGCACCGGCGCAGCACCCGGCAGAGATCTCCACCATCGCCCCCAAGCTCGGCGTGAGGGCGTCGTGATCGCGTACGTCCTGCCCACGCGCAATCGTCCCGGCCAGCTCGCGCACACACTCGCTCGCCTTGCCGAACTTCCTGCGCACAGTGCCGAGGTGATCATCGTCGACAACGCCGGCGATCCGCCCGCCCGCGCACCCATTGCCCTCGCCAACGGCCTGCCCGTCCGGGTGATCATGCTCGCCCGCAATCACGCCGCCGCAGGGCGCAACGCCGGTGTCCTCGCCGCCGACCCGAGCGCGTCGTGGATCGTCATGCTCGATGACGACTCTCACCCGGTGAATCTCGACTTCCTCCCGCTGCTTGCCTCGGCAAAGTCCGATGTCGCCGCCATCGGTGCGGAGATCACGCTGCCCGCATCACCCGATGGCACGCTCCGCCGTGAATCCGGAGGCCTGCCGGAAGTCTTCACCGGCTGCGGCGTCGCCATCCGTCGTTCCGCCTGGGAAAGTTCCGCGATCAATCACGCCGATCTCTCCGCGGGGTACGACCCGCGATTCGGGTTTTACGCCGAGGAGTACGACCTCGCCGCCAGACTCATCCAAGCCGGCGGCCGGATCATCCACGACCATCGCTTCCGTGTTGCACACGAGAAAACCGCCTCCGGCCGCGACATGGACGCCATCCTCCGCCGACTCGTGCGCAACAACGCATGGGTCATGCGCAGATACGCCCCAACGACCCACCGCGCCCGTGAGATCCGCAGGACCATCACCCGCTACGCCCGCATCGCCATGAAAGAGCGCGCCGAAGCCGGCTACTTCTCCGGCCTCGCCGAACTGGCCCTCTCCCTCCACACCCAGCCGCGGCTCACCATGCACCGCGAGCACTGGGATCGCTTCACCGGACTGGCGGCGTGCCGCCAGACGCTCGCGCAATCCCTCCGCTCTGGCGAAAGCGTCGCCCTGATCGCTCCGGGCAAGAACGACCACATCGTGAGCCAGGCGCTGGCCGAGCTTGGCGCGCGCATCATCGACGATCCACGCGATGCCGACACCCTCGTCATCGCCACCCTCTCGCCCGGTCCAATGCTGGATGCTCTCGACGCTTCATCCGCGCAGGCACACCCGGGCAAGCCCCGGATCATCGCTCCATTTGCCCTCGAAGGTTCATGCTCGCATGAACATCTCGCCCCCGCCGGGCTTGTCGCGGCGTGAAGTTCTACACTGCCGCCCCTGGGCAATGCGCCCACGGCAGGAGCGATCCGCAGCATGTTCAACGCCATCCGCCTCGTCTCGCGTCAGACCCCGAGCGCTGTCGTCGTCGGCATCTTCGCCGACAAGAAGCTTGACCCCGCCACGAAGAAGCTCGACACCGACGGATCCATCGCCCGCGCGATCGATCGCGTTGAGACCAGCGGGGAGAGCGGCAAGATCGCCGAGTGCTATCCCACCGCCAAGAACGCACCCGCACGCGTGATCATCGTCGGTCTCGGCAAGCGCGAGTCGTTCCAGCCCAGCTCGCTCCGCAGCGTCGCTGGTGCACTCGGCCGACGCGCCGCCGCCAACAAGGATGAACGCATCGAGCTCCACCTCGGCCCCGCCCTTGAAACCATCCCCAAGCTCGACATCGAACACGCCGGCCGATGCCTCGGCGAAGGATTCGGGCTCCTCGGCTGGAAGAACTGGCTCTTCAAAGGCACTGGCCACGGCGACGCCCCCAAGCGCACCGCCCTGAACATCTCCTGCCCGACCGCCGCCCTGGCCTCCGGAATCGAAGTCGGGCTCGCCCTTGCCGAGAGCACCAACTTCGCCCGCGACCTCAGCGAGACCCCGCCCAATATCGCTACCACCGGATATATGGCTGAAGCAGCCCGCAAACTCGCCAAGAAGACCGGTTTGAAGTGCACCGTTCTGGAAGGCAAAGACCTCGAACGCGAGAAGCTCATCGGCCACATCAACGTCGGCAAGGCCAGCGAAAACAAGCCCTGCATGATCCGGCTCGAGTATCGCCCCAAGAACGCCCGCAAGAACGCCAAGCCCGCGGTTCTGGTGGGCAAGACCATGACCTACGACACCGGCGGACTCTCGCTCAAAATCAACAACGGCATGGTCGGCATGAAGCGCGACAAAGACGGCGGGTGTGCCGTGCTCGGTGCGATGCACGCCATCGCGACCGTCATCAAGCCCAATCGACCCGTGGTCGCGCTCCTGGCGTGTGCGGAAAACTCGATTTCTGACGAGGCCTATCGCCCGGACGACGTGATCACCTATCGCAACGGGGTGACCGTTGAGGTGACCAACACTGACGCCGAGGGTCGGCTGGTGCTGGCCGACGCCCTGATCTGGGCGTGCGAAGTCGAAAAGCCCGAGTTCATCGTCGATCTCGCCACGCTCACGGGCGGAGTCATCACGGCGCTTGGCTCGACCTTTGCCGGGATGTTCTGCGAGGATGAAAAACTGCGCGAGAAGCTGACGCGGGCGATGCAGACCTCCGGCGAGCGCTGGTGGCGGCTGCCGATGGATCAGGAATATCGGGACATGATGAAGAGCCCGATCGCCGATGTCGTGAACAGCAACCCCAACCGCAAGGCCCACCCGATCCAGGGTGCGGCGTTCCTGTCCTTCTTCGTCCAGCCCAAAGTTGCCTGGGCCCACATCGACATCGCGGGCGTGCACGTCAGCGAGAGCGACAGCGGGTGCTGGGTGAAGGGGCCGACGGGTTGGGGCGTGCGGTTGCTTGCCGATCTGCTTTCAGAGTAAACTGGGCAGGATGGCCCACGACCGTGGTGTGGGCGTGCTTTGAAATGACGAATCGGCGGAGGATCCGCCGATCTGGGCAGGATGTGGACGCGTGGTGCGTTCTGAAGTGAGGCCGCCTTTGAAGCGGCGAGCAACATGGAGGTTGCATGAGCGCGATCGCCCGAACAACATCGACCGAACTCTCTCCGACGTTTGCGCTGGCGGGGTTGCCCGCGGACCGGTCGCTGGAACTCAAGCCGACACGCGAGCGTCGGCCTCTGACCGGTGCCGACCGCGTCCCTGGACCGCTGCTCTTCGGTGCGGCACGTCGATCGGGGACCACATGGCTTTCGAGTCTCCTGAACATTCACCCGGAGCTGGAATGCCGGAATGAGGGGTGGCTGTTCAATGACTTTGGCGCGAGCTTTCCGGAATGGATCGATGAGCGCAAGGTTCGCAGGTGGGCGGCGGGCGAAGAGTCCAAGGGCACATGGCTGCGCGACATGAACGCCGAGGAGTGTCTGCACGTGCTCCGCCGCGGGGCGTGGATGGCGTTGATCCGCGAGGCGATCGTGCGCGAGGGATGGAAGGACTGGTCTCGGCTGCAATGGGTGGGCGACAAGACGACGAGCTTTTACTGCTCGCAGATCGATAAGGTGCACGAGACTTTTCCCGATGCGCGGTTCATCCACATGATCCGCGATGGGCGGGATGTGGTGGTGAGCGATCTCTTCCTGCTGATCCGCGAGATCGATGATCGCGAGGTGCCCGAGCCGGTGCGCCAGCAGGCGCTTCAGGCCGCGGAGTATCACGTCCACGGCCGGGGCAGACCGGTGCCGCTGCTGCAACCGGATGTGCTGCGCTATCTCACGACCGAGTGGGTCCGCACGGTGGGCGGCGGCATGCGGGCGCGCGAGCTGTATGGCGAGCAGTTCCTGGAAGTGCGCTACGAGCAACTGGTGTCAAGCACCACCGAGACGGTTGGCGCGGTGTATCGATGGCTGGGCGTTGAGGCGAGCGAGGAGATGCTGAACTGGGCGATCCATGAGTGCCGCTTCGAGAAGCACTCTGGAGGACGCAGGCCCGGGCAGGCCGACAACTCGGCGGAGTTCAGAAAGGGTGTGGTGGGCGATTGGCGCAACTATTTCACCAACGATGCCAAGCAGATGTTCAAGAGCATCGCCGGCGAGTTGCTGGTTGAACTTGGGTATGAATCGTCGATGGCCTGGTGATTGCCCGGCAGGAACTCGGCCACGCAACCTCCGTCCAGAAAAGTGCGTGCACGCCCTGTTCGCCCGGGGTTTTCTGTGGCATACTTGACGTCCCGGTCCACAACATGTGGACGGTGGCGGCGTGGCCTTGCATGGAGACCTTGGGATGCGCACTTGTCGACTTGCTTGTTCGGTGATCGCCGGTTCGATGCTGGCGCTGTGCGCAGGGTCGGCGGTGGCACAGCAGAACCTGCATTTCACGTACATGTGGCACATGGAGCAGCCGATCTACTGGCCCGATCGGCAGACGACCAATGCCGGGCTTGGCGATCAGTATGAGCGGCTGGCAGAGTCTCTGGCACGCGGCGGGACGAATCCGCTGAACGCGCTGTTTGACATCTTCAACAAAGACGACAGAGTCGCGGCGTATCAGGGGCGGCCGCGCGACAGCATCAGCGCGTTCGCCGCGTTTCCCTCCTTTGGCTCAGTGCCCGAAGGCGGGGCGCAGGTGTCCTTCAGCGGCGGGTTGATCCAGAACATTCAGTCCGTCGCCGGGACAGGATTCATCGGCGGCCGCTACGGCAGCAACTGGTTTGACGGGTATCGCCAAGCGCGGTCGTGGCAGACGACCGGTGGCATAGCGGTGCCGCGGTGCGACATGGTGCTTTTTCCGTTTCATCATGCGCTGATGCCGTTGGTGGCCGAGAGCACGATGCGGAAGCAGATCCAGACATACAAGGCGATCTATGGCGACGCGTGGGGAACGGGCGCGCCGATGAGCGTGGGTTTTTTCCCGAGCGAGATGGCGTTCAGCACGCGGATGATCGGTGCACTCGCAGATGAAGGGGTGCAGTGGTCGATCGTGTCGGGGGAGAAGATCAGCCGGGCGTGCGCGAACTGGCCGGTGGTGTTTGGATCGGGGGGCACGCCGTGTGATCCGCCGAATCGGGCGGATCAGGTCAATCCGGCGCAGGCGGACTATTTCCGCGTGTCGATCGATCGCGGGTGCTCGCCGGCGGAGGCGTATCCGTACGGATTCACGCCGCGGCGTGCGCGGTATGTGGATCCGAACACCGGTCAGGTGAAGAGCGTCATCGTGGTGCCGAGCAGCCAGTCCCTGAGCTGGCGCGACGGGTATTCGGCGCAGGGGATCGCCGAGTTCAACACGTTGAACGCGCGGAACGACCCGAATCGCCCGATGCTGGTGGTGCTGAGCCATGATGGGGACAACGACTGGGGCGGCGGGGCGAGCTATTACCTTGAGGCAACGCCGAATCGCGTGCGCGATGCGCGGAACGCGGGGTATGTGCCCACGGTGATCCAGCGGTATCTGGCGGATCATCCGGTGCCGGCGGGCGACTTTGTGCATGTTGAGGATGGGGCGTGGGTGAACGCGGATGGCGACTTTGGATCGCCGCAGTTCTGGAACTGGAACTGGCCGCTGCTGAACGCGAGCGGGCAGCCGGACCCAGTGAACGGGTGGCATGTGGATGCGCGGAACTGGGCGGTGATCACGGCGATGCAGAATCGCGTGGACACGATCGAGCAGATGCACGTGAACGCCGGGGGAACGGTGAATCCGCGGCGGATCGTGTATCCGCACGAAGGAGCGAACAACGTCGAGCGGGCGTGGCACTACTTCATGGGCTCGCTGAACTCCGGGTACATGTACTACGGCTCGGCGATTGATATGGAGGTGAAGCAGAGCGTGGCGTGCAACAACGCGGCGCGATTCACTGATCCGATCATCAGCGCGGCGCCCGCGAGCGGGCCGACGAGTGACCTGACGGGGCCGGCGATCTGGGTGCCGCAGAGATGGCCGTACAACCCGGGCGGGCAGGGGTTTGGCAATCCGTATCGCCAGGGGAACAACTATGGCCCGTTCGTGCAACCGGTGGACTTCACGGTGTGGACGTTTGTCGCCGATGCGAGCAATGTTCAGTCAGTGACACTGAAGTATCGCGTCGATCTGGATGGTCAGCGATCGCTCTCGAACACGGAGAACGAGACGTACGCGGGCGGGCCGGGCGTGGGGCCGTGGATCAGCGTGCCGATGAATGGGCGGGCGTTTCCGGCGGGGAACATCTACAACGACGGGGAGATCAACTTCTTCGTGACGCCAACGCACATCGCGGAGCATTACTCGGCGCAGATCACCGGGCAGGCGAGCAAGCTGCTCGGTTATTACGTGGAGGCGGTGGACAGCAAGGGGAACATCTCGCGGTCGCCGATCCAGCACGTGTGGGTGGGCGATGGCATCGGGAGCAACCCGAACCCGACGACGGTGGTAACGGCTGCGCCCACGCCGCCGATCGCGGGGCAGAGCGTAACAGTCACGTATGACCCGACGGGTCGGAACCTGTCGAGCGCGACGAGCGTGAACATGTACTGGGGCGTGAACACGTGGACGGGCATTCAGACGACCGCGATGACGCGTGCGAACGCGAGCGTGCCGTGGAGCGTGAGTGTGACGCTGCCGAGCAACGCGACGGTGATGGACATCGTGTTCAACAACGGCGCGGGGACGTGGGACAACAATGGCGGCGCGGACTGGCACTTTGCCGTGCAGGCGGGAACGCCGGTGACGGGGCGGTGCTGCATTGCGGGTGCGTGCAGCGTGGCGCTGCAGAGCGCATGCACGGGCACGTTCTCGCCCGGTGGAGACTGCGTGATCGCGTGCCCGCCGATGGCAACGGGCTCTTGCTGCGGCACACTCGGTGTGTGCTCGACCACGACGCAGGCCGCGTGCACAGGGACATGGACCAGCGGCGGATCGTGCTCACCCAACCCGTGCCCCTTTGTGATGGATGGACAGGTCGACGCCGGCGCGATCGCGGTGGCCACCAGCGGCGGACGTTCGCTGCACGCCGCTCTGCGCGGCGACGTGCTGTACATCGCCGGGCCAATGGGCGCCGATTCGGATGATCGGTTCATCTACCTCGCCGCACCGCCCGGTGCGATGAGCGCGGCGAACTGGGCCAAGCAGGGACAGATCGCGGGATTCAGTTGCTTACTGGCCAGCGAGGGAAGCGGAAGCTACTTCGGTTGGCAGCAACAGACCGCGGGCGCGGCGGTCACACAAGCGCGTGGTGCAACCGGCGGAGTTCTGGAGGGAACGGTCAACCTTCGGCAAGAGTTGTCACTTGGAACCGGACCGCTGCCTTCGGAGATCTTCCTGGCATTCGGGCAGTACACAACGCCGGACAATGGCACGCTGGTGGCGGCGATGCAGATTCCCGCAGGCAATGGGAATGGGAGCATCGAGGCGGCGGAGTTCGTGCGCGTGCCCATCTGCTCGCTGCTGGCGAGCGGGTGCTGCCCGGCAGACTTTGATGGCATCAACGGCGTGGACGTGCAGGACATCTTCAGCTTCCTGAATGCCTGGTTCGCCGGTGACCCGCGCGCGGACTTTGATCAAGTGAACGGCGTGGACGTGCAGGACATCTTCAGTTTCCTGAATGCCTGGTTCAGTGGATGCGCGTGATCGACGCGGCTGGCGTCGGCTCTCACGACGACATCGGCTCGACAACTGCTCTCTTGCAGACGGCGGGTGCTTGAGGACCGATGGGAAGCCGTTGGAGCAGACGCTTCGCGTGACTCTGGTGTCCCTGCGCGAGTCTGCGATCAACGACCCGCGGGCCTGGCACTCGCGGGTCTGGACGTGTCAAGAGTCAGACGTTCGCGGGCGGAGCGCCAGGCCCCGGCCTCGTCTTCGGGAGCGTGCAACTGCATGAAAGGCGTGCCAGAGCGCAGCACGATGATGCGCAGAACGCTCAAGGGCGGCTGCGAGGCGTCGATCTCACGGAGTGCGAGCCGCCAACGCTCAACAGCTTCTTCGTTGCGGCCGAGACCTTCGAGCGACTGGGCGGCGATCATGTGCAGATAGCCGCCGAACCAGGCGAGATGTCCGCCGGAGATCGCGCGATAGTCGGCGATGAGGGTGTCGATACCCACGAGCGCGGGTTCGAACTCGCCCTGGGCGCGCCGGGCGTCGAGAATGGTGGCCTGATCGAAGACCTCGTAGTCTCCGAGCGGGGTGCCGGTGGCGGCGGAGCCATCAACAAAGGCCTCTTCGGCGAGTCGGCGTGCCTCAGAGGGATCGCCGCCGGTCCAGAGCACGAGGCGTGCGACGCGGCTCTTGCTCTTGGTCGTGACGTGAAAGGCAGGTCCGAAACGCTCTTCGGATGCCCGCGCGATCTCGCGCATGATCTCGATGCCGTGTGACAGTTCGCCGAGCTGGGCCATGGCCACCAGGGGCACTCCGACCTGATCGAACAATGCACGCGGGTCGCCACCGGAGCTTTGCTCCACCCCTTTGAGCACGCGCAGATGCACGCTCAGCAAGCGGTCGAGCGCATCTCTTTGTGGGGGCATGACAGCGATGTCGGCGATGCTGAGCGTGAGCGCCCCCTGCAGGAGTTCGTCGGCGTCGCTGGCGCGTTCGCCGAGCGCGCTGATCACGGCCCGACCTTCTTCTGCGGCGCGGGCTGTGTCTCCCGCAGCGGAGAGCGCCTGGGCAAGGGCAAGTCGGCAGGCGAGCGTCGGCCTCGACACCTCGCCATGAGCGGCCAGGGCGTCGCTCACCAGCTGGCGTGCTCGCGCCACGCGATCGGCGGACGCACGCTCGTCTGAGAGAAACGCGAGGAACTGGCGGCCGATCTCGAGCGTGCGCACATCGCCGGGCCCGAGGTCGCGCCGCGCCGCGTCATACAGCGGGGCGAGCAGCTCCGCCGGCGGAGCCATGTTTCCGGATGCGGAGAGATAGCCCGCGACGGCGATCCCTGTGGCGAGCACGGTGTCATGCGACCACCCGAGAACACCTGCTGCACTCCGCAGCTCACCGGGCGCGATGCTGAAGACATCGGCGATCTCTCGCGTGCTCGAGGACTGGGTCATGAGCAGTTGCAGCGTGACCAGTCGCAGCTCCGCCTCCAGCCGCGGATCGTTCATGGCACCGGCATCGAGGCCCGCGCGAACGCGAACGATGATCTCGCGAAGCGAGCCGGGTCGACCCTCAATGCCGAGGCGAGACGCGCTCGCCATGCTCGCCGCAAGCGGGCTGATGGTCGGGTCCTTCGATCGTGAGCCCATGACAGGTGCCGAGGTCGCACGGAGCACGCCCTGGAGAAACTCCGTGACGCGCTGGGCACGGCCCTTTTCCTGGAGCGCGCGGGCCTCAGCGGCCTTGGCGCGATCACGCTCGACCACGGCGCGATAGAAGCCGATGCTCGTGCTCACGAGCCCCACGATGATCGCCGCACTCACCGCCGATGCCGCCCAGACGCCGCTGCGATGGCGGCGTGCAAACATCCGCAGCAGATACCAGCGGCTCGCCGGGCGAGCAGAGATCGGCATGCTTTCCAGCCAGCGCCGAAGATCCGCGGCGAGTTCCGCCGCCGAGTCGTATCGCCCATCACGCTCTTTGGCGAGACACTTGAGAAGAATGACCGAGAGATCACCCTCAAGCCGCGGCTCCACGATGCTCGGACGCACCGGGGGCTGAAGCTGGATCATCTGCACGGCTTCGGGCAGAGGCTTGCCGATGACGTCATACGGCAACTTCCCGGTCAGCAACTCATAGAGCACCACGCCCAGGCCATAGACATCGGAACGGATATCGATGTCCGCGGGATCATGGGCGCACTGCTCAGGCGACATGTACGCGAGCGTTCCAGCCATGGCGTCGCGGGCGGTTTCGATGGTGGCCAGAGTCATGTCGGCGTCGGTCGAACGAGCGATGCCGAAGTCGATGACCTTCACCCCCCCACTGCCTGTGCCGTCGGTCGGGCGGCCGACGAGGATATTGGTCGGCTTGAGGTCGCGGTGGATGATGCCGCGCTGGTGGCCATAGTGCAGGGCATCGCAGACACCGGCGAACATCTCGACGCGCTCGCGGATGCCGAGCGCCGTCCGGCGAGCGTGCTCGCTGATCGGCTCAGCACCGGCGATCAGCTCCATGGCGAAGAACGGGATGGGCCCGAGCTCGGTCTGATGCACGCCAGAGTCGTAGATGCGAGCGACGCCCGGATGCTCCAGGCGAGCGAGCACCTGGGCTTCGCGCTCAAAGCGCGATCGCGCGGACTGGGAGATGAGCCCGGCCCGCATGACTTTGAGCGCGACGGGCCGTGGCAGGCCGTCCTGCCGGGCCTCGTAGACCGCGCCCATGCCGCCCATGCCGATGAGCCGCGTGATGGTGTATCGCCCAAGCCGCTTGCCCACGAGCATCGACCCGCCGGAACCCGGCAGCGCGATCGATCCGGGCGTCGCCTGCGGCGGATCGAACAGCTTTGCGTTGCGTCCTTCAACTTCGGAACCCTGAATTGCATCGGCTTCCAGAAGCGAGGCGACCTCGTCGCGCAGATCCGCATCCGAGCCGCAGGCCGAGGTGACGAAGCTCATGCGCTCGCGCGTGGGCAGCTCCATCGCGTCCATCAGGATGGCTTTGACCCGCGTCCACTTCTCCGGCGACATGCTCATCGCTCGAGCGCTCCCATCTCGCGGATGTGGCGCTCGAGAAAAGCGCGTGCGACGCGCCACTCGCGCGCGACGGAGCTTGGAGAGACGCCAAGCGCCGCGGCGACCTGATCCACGCCCAGCCCGGCGAAGTACCGCAGCGAGACGATCTGGGCAAGGTCCGGATCGCGCTGTTCCAATGCCGACAGAGCGGCATCGAGCGCAAGCCAGTCGGTCGGCTGAGTGGGCTGCTCGATCTCGACATCTTCCAGCGGCACGCGCTTTCCATCACGCCCGCCGCCACGCTTCAGCGCATCGCGCGCCCGAGCATGATCGACGAGGACACGCCGCATCGCCATCGCCGCGGCCATGTAATAGTGCCGCTTGTTCTCCCAACGCGCAGCGGGGTCGGCGCCAAGGCGTATGTACGCCTCGTGCACCAGGGCAGTGGTCTGCAGCGTGTGCCCGCGTGCCTCAGCCATGATCGCCCGATGCGCGGCCTCGCGCAGCTCGTCGTAGATCAAGGGCAAGAGCACATCCGCACTCGGAGGCGTAAGCCCGGGCGCGATCCGCATCCACTCTGCCAGGCCCGATTGACCACCCGCCATCAATGCACCCTCTCGGCACAGGCCGACCGCTTGCAAACAAGCACCGTTTCACGATGCCACATGCGGACAAAAGAGCGAGCCAAATCGCCGCGAGCAACGCGTTCTCGGGCTCGACCGCCCGTACAGATCAGCATTGTTGACCGGATTCTCACGGCAAGATGCCTGCACACCGAAAAAGAAACGACCCGGCGAGGGACACTCGCCGGGTCGAACGTGATCGGAACATCTGCTCGCGATTCAGCAGCCCGAGAGATACGCGTTCATGAACATGTCCAGGTCGGCCATGTCCACGCTGGCGTCATCGTTCAGGTCGGCGGTCATGCTGTTGGCGCTGTACGCCGAGTAGTACATATCGACGTCCACGGAGTCACGGAGCCCGTCTCGGTTGAAGTCGGCCATGCAACGCTCCGCAAGCGTGTTGCGGGCGACATACCGGCCCAAGGCAAAGCCCGCCGCGTTCCCGTCGGTCGCGTCCATGCGGTAGTGCACACCTAGGTAGATGCGGCTGACGCCATTCTCCACCGCGGCCTGACTGAAGCTCGTGAACGTCCGCGGGGGATGATTCGGGAGCGCGTTGTAGAACGGATCTTCAGAGTC
The DNA here is from genome assembly GCA_019750095.1 of Phycisphaerales bacterium. GTDB lineage: Bacteria > Planctomycetota > Phycisphaerae > Phycisphaerales > UBA1924 > UBA4658. The sequence goes on along the minus strand of JAIEOW010000040.1, from coordinate 4,813 downwards.
GACCGTAAAGATAATGTCATCGGTCCCGAAGAACTCGGCCATGACCGCCGCGTGGGCCGCGCCGAAGGTGGCGTGCCCGCTGATCCAGGCGGGGAAGGCCGGCGCAAATGGATTGAGCGAGTTCCAGCGCTTGTCCACCACCGTCAACGGGTTGTTATCGGTATTGGCGCGGCGGATGGCGACGATGGGGCGCCACAGGTCGATTCCAGTGTTGTACTTGGCGTCCCAGGCAACGATGGCCGCGTCGCCCATCGCCAGCCCCACCAGCGCAAACAAGCGTGCGTTCTGCTCAAGGGTCAGCCCTTGATCGCGAGAGACCGTCTGCGTGATTGAAAAGAGATGGCCCGGTGGCTTGTAGGTGCCGTTGCGATCGTTGGCCCAGAAAAAAGCGATCTGCGTCTGTTCGTCGGTGCGGGTCGATCCGTAACGTCGGCCCAGAGCGCGCACCTCGTTCACCTGATCGGCATAGGCCTGGCTGCGGAGCAGGGCGTCCATGTCCTGGAAGCCGCAGGGCCCCAGCGTCGGACGGAACTGCGTCGTCCTTTCCATCGCAAACGGGCGGACGAAGCCCCACTCAGGGTTGCACTCGGGATCGAAGCTTGGGGGTGAGGGCACGTAGTTTCCCGGCCCCGGCAGGAACTGATAGGCAATCGGCGTCTCTGACCCGTCGCCCGTACGTTCCAGAATGATCTGAGCCGCGGCTCGGTTTCCGACGCGAGTGCCCTGGTTCTTGGCTGCGCCGCTGGGAATGAGCGATCGGCGCGCGATGTACTCGCTGGTCAGCTCCTGCGTCGAGTTCGGGAACAGCGCGAGCATCGTGCGATACGCCGCGGCGATCACCGCGGCTTCCTTCGACGCCGTCACCGGGGCGTCCACATAGTCGATGTACGGCTCCCACTCGCGATCGATCGAGTTCACCGCCTCAAACACCGCAGCCTGCACCATCGCCCCAGCGCGAGCGAGCGGACCGGGGCAGCCCGTGCCGAAGTCCTCTCGAAAACGCTCAAGCATGACGTTGTTCCAGTGGATCACCTCGTCTTCCGGGGTGATTCCTGCGGAACAGTGCGAAGCGATGCCCAAAGCACCAACAGCGCACAGCATCAGGTTCTTGAAAACCGACATGGACTGGTCTCCGAATCAAAGGATGGCATGTGCCCAGCGCTCCGATGCGTCGGGCCGACGGCCTCACACGACCTGGGGTGAAGACCGCGGATAATCTACCTCACCATCAGGAATGCGGAAAGTCGATTGACCGAGTTTGGTCGTTTTTTGTGGCTGAGAACCCCGTACCCCGGGGGGTTTGGGCCGGTCGTGCCACGGGAGAGCACTGGGCTTGACCGGCTGGAAAAGTCCCTACACTGACGCCCGCACGCGCTTTGAGCACACCATGGCCTACTCCCCCAAGTTTTCCAAACCAGTCCTGACCGCCCGGATCCCCAGCCCGCCGTTCGGCGAGTTTAAGGATCGGCACATCGTTTCTTACGACGAGTACGTCAAGACCGGCGGGTATCAAGCCCTGCGCAAAGCACTCACCATGACCCCGGAGGCTGTGGTCGAGGAAGTCAAAAAGTCGCAGCTTCGCGGGCGGGGCGGGGCGGGGTTTCCGACCGGGCTGAAGTGGACCTTTCTCCCCAAGCCCGGGCCGGATGGCTCGGGCGGGCAGCGGTATCTGGCGATCAACGCCGACGAGAGCGAGCCGGGGACGTTCAAGGACCGGCTGCTGATGGACTTTGATCCGCATCTGGTGCTCGAGGGCATCGCGATCGCGTGCTACGCGTGCCGAATTCCGACGGCCTTCTTCTACATCCGCGGCGAGTATCACCACCAGGCCAAGGTGCTCGAGAACGCGATCAAGGAGGCGTATGAGCACGGCGTGTTCGGCAAGCAGGGGCTGATGTCTGGCTCAGCCACCCAGAACCCGTTCAACGGCGGAAAGTGGGCCGTGGATTGCTATTTGCACCGCGGGGCCGGTGCATATATCTGCGGCGAAGAGACCGCTCTCTTGGAAGGTCTGGAAGGCAAGCGCGGCTGGCCACGGAACAAGCCGCCATTTCCGGCGATCAAGGGGCTCTTCGGCAAGCCGACGATCATCAACAACGTGGAGACGCTGGCGCATCTGCCGAGCATCTTGGACAATGGATCGGCGTGGTTTGCGACAATGGGCACCGAGAGCTCGTTCAAGGGCGGTGCGCCGAGCTATGGCACCAAACTCATGGGCGTGAGCGGCCACGTGAATCGCCCGGGCGTCTTTGAGTTTGATCTCGGGATCAAGCTGCGCGATCTCGTTGAGCAGTATTGCGGGGGCATGCGCAACGGCAAGAAGTACAAGGGCGCGATCCCCGGCGGCGTGAGCATGGGCATTCTGGGGCCGGATCAGTTTGATGCCGAGCTGGATTTCGACATCGGCCGAAAGTACAACGTGCTGGGACTGGGCACGGCGTGCCCGACGATCTTTGACGAAGACACCGACATGGTGGCGGTGGCCCGGAACATCTCGCGGTTCTTCAAGCACGAGAGCTGCGGGCAGTGCACGCCTTGCCGCGAGGGCAGCGGGTGGCTGTATCAGCTCATGTCGCGCATCGAAGAGGGTGGCGGGCGGACCAAGGACCTGGACCTGGCGCTCGAGATCGCCACGAGCATGGGGAGCATGCCGGGCACGACGATCTGCGGCTTGGCCGACGGTAACAACTGGGCCATTCGGACGATCATGAACAAGTACTGGGACGAGTTCACCGCGAAGGTGAAGCCGACGTTCGTGCCGGTGCGTGTCACCGTCGGCGCGAGCGCCTAGCTCAGTATCGAGCGTGCGTCAGGACTGGGGCGATCCCCGTTCTTGATCGTGGATGGATGGGGAAGTTCCCCTGCGCAGAGCTCGAGAAACTCGCGACCATTCGAGAGAGCAAGTCGCACTCTCCGGTCTGGCGAGCGTACCATCAGTGGAAGTACCGACTCCGGCAACCGGCAAAGAATGCTGGTTGCGGGTATCTCCGAACAAGCTAGTGCATTGCGCCGCGCGTGGCCAAGCCGCTCGCGGTTTTTTCGCTTTGATCGAGAAAGAACATACGTGCCGGGCGAGGCGTGCAGTCCGGGCCGATGCGATGACGAAAGAGCGCCGTTTCGACCGAGCGACCAGATCTCAACACCAGGAACGATGCTTCACTGAGAACGCCGGGATTTGACCTTCTGCATGAAGACACCGCAAACCACCGAACGCGAGAACACACGCCGCCCAACTGGCGTGCTGGGCCGGTTTGCAGGGTGGTCACCGGGCGTGCTCCTGCTTCTGGTCGCGATCCGTACGTTCGACGCGCTCGATGCGGAGTTTCTCAAGTTGGACTGGATTCCCCGACCGGGTGAACCGGAACGCACGACATTCACGATCGTGACCGTCGTTCTCATGGTGCTCATCGCGGTGGCTACCGCGGTGCTCCTGCGGCGGCAGTTTCGGACGATGCGATCGCAGGCCTCTCACCACGCCACACTGGCACAACGCGCCCCCGTGGGAATCTTTCAGACCGATTCGGAAGGGCGATGCGTGTACGTCAACAGTCGCTGGTCGGCGATGTCGGGCTTGGATGCCCATCAGGCAAGCCGCGAAGGTTGGCACGCCGCAGTCCACGCAGAGGATCGAGATCGGGTCAGCAAGAGGTGGCAGGAAGCCGCGGACAAGGGACTCGACTTTGGCGACGAGTACCGGCTGCACGCACCGCATGGTCGCGTGACATGGGTGGCGTGCACCGCAATCGCCATGCGAGACGTTCGCGGCCAGTTGACCGGCTATCTCGGCACGTTGACCGAAATATCGACGCTGAAGGAATCGCAGAATCGCCTTCGCGAGGCCGCCGAGGACAGCCATCGCGCTGCCCAGCGGGAGCGGCTTCTGCGGCAAGAACTCGAACATCGGACGCGGAACAACTTCACCTCGATCCTCGGCGTGCTGCGCATGCGCGAGCACGACCACAACAGCAAGCATGAGGCGTTGATGGCCGTGCGATCGGCCATTCAGGCGTATGAGCGAGTCAACGACCTGATCTCACAGTCTCAAGGACCCGTCGAGGCCAATGCACTCATCTGGCACCTTGTGCGCACGCTTACACCGGCGGGGGCCCAGTCACAGATCATGCTCAGCGGGGACCTTACGAAACTGTCTGATGACTCCGCCAGCTCGATGTCAATGGTCATCCAGGAACTGCTGACCAACAGCATGAAGCACGGCGCGCTCGCCCAGCCCGACGGCCGAGTCACCATCGAGGCGGTCGACGCCGAGGGCAGTTCCCGACAACTTCGCCTGACCTGGATAGAGCGCGGCGGGCACCCCGTCCCTGAGATCGTTGAGGGCATCGGGTTCACCATCATCCGATCGCTCGTCGAGCACGAACTGGGCGGAACGATGAAGATCGAAGCAGGTGCTGAGCTTCGTGTGGAGATTCACGCTTCCATCCAGCCGGGGAACTCGCTTTCGGGAGCACGGGTCAGCACACTTTCCGGGGCGAGCGCTCGCGTGTTCGGAGAACGAACATGACACAGACGCCCGCTCCGGACAGCACCCGACCTGGGCCGAGGTTCATGACGCTTGATGTGGTCGTGGCCGAGGACGAGTCGCTGGTCGCAGCCGAGATCGTTGGCATGCTGCAAGGGTTGGGGCATCGCGTGGTGGCGCAGGCCACGACGGGCGATGAAACCCTCGAAGCGTGCGAGCAGCATCGTCCGGACATCGTTGTCATGGACATCCAGCTCAACGCCGTGAACCATGGCTAAGCAGATTGTGCCGCAACTGCTTTGCTGGCATTGACTTGCAAATCGCGCCAGTCGG
>JAIEOW010000045.1 GCA_019750095.1 Phycisphaerales bacterium | reverse complement strand
ATGGTTGTTGTGCTGCAGCAACCAGAGCAAAGGAGGCCACGATGTTCAGGGCATCGCTTGGCGGCAGGGATGCCGCGGCAGGTGGCACCGGTGGCACCGAACCCCGCTTGGCACCCTCGCGCGATCACTCCATGCTCCGTGCCACCGACCGCGGCTCTGAGCGGTCGGTGTGCCTTGCGAAGAACACGTCATCCCTTCCCCCTCCGTGCTTCTTCGTGCCTCCGTGGTGGAGGTCTTTCCGGCGTGTGGGGTGGGGGTGGGGGTGGGGGGGATTAGCCGTGCTCGAAGATCGTCTGCGTCCGCAGCACGAATCCGGACCCTGCCACAAGGTGGTAGCCCTGGCAATGGACTTCTTTGCCCAGCCGTTGCAGATCCAGCAATGACAGGCACCGCCGGCAGGTGGCCCCGACCACCTCTCGGCACCCTCGCGGCATCACGCCGTGCCACCGACCGCGGCTCTGAGCGGTCGGTGTGCTTTGCAAAAAGAACTCGCCCTCCCCGCCTCCCTCCGTGCTTCTCCGTGCCTCCGTGGTGAAGGTCTTGCAAGCCCGGAAGGTGCCCGAGACACCCGCCTCACCCGTGCTCAAAGATCGTCTGTGTCCGCAGCACGAATCCGTTCCCCGCCACGAGGTGATAGCCCTGGCAATGGACTTCTTTGCCCAGCCGCTGGAGGTCCAGCAATGACAGGCATCGCCGTCCCTGGTCGTCGGCCCACTTGTGCGTCAGGGCCTCGGTCTCTCTGGCATAGTCGAGCATCTCTTCGTAGGTGCTGCGATAGAGGTTCTCGCTCAGGTTTTCGGTCTGGATGCTGGTGTTGTATCCGACCTTTTCCGGGCCGAAGCGGTGCTCAAAGTCGTGCTCGCCGGTACAGGGCAGGCCGGTGACGGCTCCGTCGACCGGAAGCCGGTCATCCTGATCCGTCAGCAGTTCGCAGCAGGAAAACGTCCCGTGGCGAAAGCGGAGCATGTGCCCGCCGCAGGTGATCCACGCTTCCAGCTCGTACTGCCCGTGCGAGAGCACCTTGCGGCCCTTGAGCGGAAAGACGTCCGGGTGCAGCGGGCGGCGGTAGAGATAGAGCTGATGCGTCAAGGTCGTGGACGCCGCACGGGAGGTGACATTCATCGAAAGCTGCCCTCAGAGCAGGTTGTATTCAGAAGAAGCAAAGGGCATTGTTGGCCCGACACCCATTTCACTCCAAGTCTTCCGCACGGGCAAGAGAAAAGTTGCGGGAATGTGGCACAACTTGTTCGATACAGGCAAGTCGGTCACCGCAATAGGTAGGGGCAAAGAGGACACCGCGTGTCGGAGGCGTCGCACAAGCTCGAGAACCGTCACGAACCGACAGGGTTGGCGGTGGTCAGCGAGCCGGAAGATCAGGGAGGGCCCGCGTCATCCAACCCCCATCCCCCCTTGATTTCGGAAGTCGCCGACCGGGCTCGCGGCTGGCTGGGCAAGGTGCGCGTCGCGCTGGGTGGTCGGGATCTGGATGCCGAGGTGATCGGCTATGCCCTGGCGATCAAGGGCGCGTCGGCGGACCAGGCGGCGGAGATCGTCGATCGGCTCGGCGAGTTGGTGGAGTCGCATGCCGGTCCGCGGGCGATGGCGATCGTGGCGGGGGTGTGGACGCGGCTGGACCCCAAGCACCGGGTGCGTGTGGTCGCTCTGGGGCACGGCGTGTGGCCCGAAGCGTGTGCGATCACGGCGATCGATCCTGATCCGGCTGCCCGCGCGTCGGTTGCGACGCTGATCGGTGCGTTGTGCGAGCCGCGGGCGCTTGGGTTGCTGAAGCGGCTTCTGGCCGATCGCGATCCGCTGGTGGCCGAGGCGGCGGGGCTGGCGGTGATGACGATTGCGGATCGCTCGATGCAGGACCCGCCGCTGGACTTGGCTGGGCGTACCGGTGTGCGGGAAGCGGTGGCCGAGGGTGTGTGCGCGTTTGACCGTCATCGAAGGCGCGAGACGCTGGGCGCGCTGCTGCGAATGTGCGCCACGCCCGTCGGGCTGAAGGGGTGCCGAAGTCATCTGGAGGGGCTGATCGATGACGGCGAACACCCGGCCCACATGGTGCTACGCGGGATGCTGCGCCGCGGCGACGCGCTGGCGACGCGTGAGGCGGCGTGGTCGTGCATGAGCATTGAGCCGTGGCGATCGGCGTGCATCGATCGCCTCGGGCTCTCGACCGATTCTGAAGGGGTCGCCCGCGTGCTGGAACGCGGGCACCTGCTGGCGAACCCGGCACGTGCGACGGCTCTGGCTCGTGTGCGCGAAAGCGTGCGGCGCGGGCGCAGTCCCGGCCTGGACATCGACGCTCCGACGCTGGAGGCTCTGCCCAAACGAGCCGCGTCGCACGCGTCGCGATGGCTCACGTGTATCCACGGCACGGATGTGGCGCAGCGGTTGGAACCGCTGCTGGCCCATGATTGCGCACGGGTGCGATTGGCCGGGATGCTGGCGATGACGGCCGCGCCCGGCGCGGGTGGCGGTGCGGCAATCGACTTTGCATTCGACCCTGAGGCGAGAATCGCTCGTGCCGCGGCGATGCGGATGAGCACGCCGAGCGTGCGGGCGGAGATCGCGCCGCAGCATCTGCGGCGCACAGCAAACGCGCTGTGTCGATCGGAGCACGCGGCGGTGCGAAGCATGGCCACCGACCTTGCGAGCGCGATGGACCCGTTGTCTGGTTCCGGCCAGTCTCGACTGGTGGCCAGGAGACAGTTTCAAGCTGATCCTGCTGCGTTTGCAGCCGAGCTTCAGGACGTGGTGCGTCGCGGACCTCTGGCGCGACGCCTGAGGGCGATCGCGATTGCGCGTCAGCTTGGAATCGGCGCTCGGATTGAGCTGGAGTTGTTGTCGATCATCCATCGGTCCGCGGTCGTGGTTGATGGGGTTGAGGCGCTCAGCCCGGAGCGACGGGAGGTCATGCACTCGGCGGCCGCGGCGGTGACGCTTCTTGCCGAGCTGCCCTCACCCGCGGCCCAGCACGCTGTGCATCGGTGCCTGCGGCATGCCGACGCGCGTGTGCGGGCCAATGCGCTGGATGCGATGGCTCGCGTCGCGCGACGGAGGGGTGTGATCGCCGGAGAAAAGAGCGCCCTTGCCAGCGCGATGGTGGAGTTCAAGAACGATGAGCACCACCGCGTGCGAGCCGCGGCGGTCCGAGCGGGCGTGCTCGCCGCAATCTCCGGGGGCGACCTTCGGCTCACCGAGAGTGTCTCGGGCGATGTGGGGGCGATGCTCACCGACGCTCGCGTCATGCATCGTGTCTCGGGTCTGTGGCTGGCCGAACGCGTTGCCGGGATGTGCGGAGCTCCAGCGCAGCTCGGCCAGACGATCGCCTCGGCAGTCGCCGATATCGTGCGGAATGAGCCCGATATCCAGGTTCGGATTCGCGCCAGGCAGACCGGCGAGCGGCTGATGGCCACGATGCGCAGCGGGTGGTCCGGGCGTGCGGCGTCGTTGTGAGACCCGGCTTTGCCCCTGCAATATGCGGTGCGATCAGGCGTTGAACCGGGTATTCCTCGGAGGGTTTGCTCATGCGACGGGTTTCTGCGCTCATGCTCGCTGCTTGGTTGTTCTCCGGCACCGCGATGCTGTGTGCGGACACGCCCGAGAACGCTGTGAAACCGCAGCCCGCAACTGCGGAAGTCCTTCCCGCCAGCAAGGCCGCCTTCGACGCCTCGGCAGACTACTCCGCAAAGTTCGGCGGGCGTGCCGTGCTGATCATGCATGAGGGCAAGGTCATCTATGAGCGATTCGATAACGGGTGGAAGGCGAACCAGCCCCACCCACTGGCGAGCGGGACGAAGAGCTTTACCGGCGTGGTTGCCGCCGCAGCCGTTCATGATGGGCTGATCACGTGGGATGAGCGTGCGAGCGACACGATTACCGAATGGAAAGGTGATCCGCGCAAGAGCAAGATCACGGTGCGTCAACTGCTCTCGCTCTCGAGCGGTCTTGATCCCGCGGACGCTCTTCTGGGCGGGCGTGGCGGAAGCCGGCTTCTTGGTCAAGGCGCCGCCGACCGTGCAAAGCGCCTTGGTGGCGAGAACACGCCGCGGCCCAAGGACTTCTTCCTTGCGGCGATCGGCGTTGAAGCCAAGCGTGCGCCGGGCGAGCGATTCGAGTATGGCCCGTCGCACTTTTTCGCGTTCGGCGAGCTGCTTGAGCGCAAGATCGAGGCGAAGCATGCTGCGGACAAGAGCTTCCGGTTCGACTCTTTCGACGCGTACATGCGCGGGCGGGTGATGGAGCCGCTGGGCATCAAGTACATGATCGGACGCGACAGCGTCGGGCATCCGAACCTTCCCGGCGGCGCGCTGCTCACGCCTCGCGAGTGGGCGAAGTTCGGCCAGTTCGTCCTCCAGAAAGGCCAGTGGGATTCGGGCGACGGCAAGATGCAGCCGTTGATCGCCTGGGAGCATCTTGCCGAGTGCTTCAAACCAAGCCCAAAGAATGCGGCGTATGGCCTGACATGGTGGCTGCGCACCGACGCCGAGGCGACACTGATCGCCGACGTGGGGCGTTCGGGCACCGGACCCGAAGCGGGCGAGAAGAATCGTGACGCGGGTGCGATCGACGGGTCCAAGCCGGCGGTGTACATGGCGGCGGGCCTTGGGAAGCAGCGGCTGTACGTGATTCCTGATCAGAAGCTCGTGGTAGTGCGATTCGCCGAGGCCACGCGGGAGGGGCGTGCTTTCAAGGATGCCGAGTTTCTGAGGCCGATCGTGGGGGCCTTGACGCCGAGTGTTGGCGCGAAGCCATAGCCCATCGCTCGCGTGGCGGCGCGATATGCTGTGGCGTGACTGCTCAACGCAACGCAACGACCCGTCCGCAACGCTCTCCGCTGATGAAGATCATCGCCACGATCGGGCTGATCGTGATCGGCGCGGTGGTGACGTATGTCCAGTCGCGGACGGGCGGCGGGACGACACCGGGCTCGTCGAACGCGCCGTCGGCTGTTCCTGCACCAACTTCGCCAGCGCAGGGTGTGAGCACTTCCGCGAACGCGGTGCCGGATACGACGACCGCAAAGCCGAAGCCAGCGGCATCGACGCCCGCCATGGCGTCCGCAATCGCACCGACCGAATCGCGGATCGCGAGTTGGAACATCGAGTGGCTGGGCAAGCCCGAGGATCGCAGTGGCCCGGCGCAGGGCGTGGCGCAGGACCCGAAAGAAGTCGCTGAGTACATCGCGAGCTCCAAGGCCGCGATTGTCGGCGTGTGTGAGATCGTGACGAATGTTGCTGGGCGTCCGATACGCAGCCGTGAGATCGAGTCGGCAATCGCCGAGCTCGACAAACGCACAGGGAGCAAGTGGGCATATGCGCTGAATCCCGGGCGATCCGAGGGTGATCAGCTCACCGGTGTGCTGTGGGACACGAAGCAGGTGACCGCGCAGATGCCCAAAGGCACGCCGTTCAACCCGGATGCGGATGTGCCGTGGGCGGTGCCGGTGAAGAAGGGTCGCTCGTCGCAGGGCTCGGGCTTGTGGAATCGTCCGCCGCACGCGATGAAGTTCTCGTTCGGCGATGGTCGGACGGATGTGGTGATGATCGTGGTGCACATGAAGGCTGACTATCAGGGTGATTTCGCGGCCCACCGTTCGGAGGAGGCACGCGCGCTGGTGGACGCGCTTCCAGCGGTGAAGCAGGCGTTCGGCGATCAGGACATCATCATCATCGGAGACACGAACTGTGTCGGCGAGCGTGAGCCCGCGATGCAGGCGTTTGAGGCCGCAGGACTGAGGGATCTGAACAGCTCGGGCAAACAGACGCACTGGCGCGGCGGATCGATGGACCGAGCGATGGTGCCCGCGAATCAGCCGGAGTTTGCGGGGAGCGCGATGAGTGTTGGGTCAGACGAGTTTCTGCGCACCAAGCGCTGGGAGCCGCGTGAGTTCAAGCGTCGGTTGAGCGATCATTATTTGGTCGTTTCGACGGTGAAGGTGATGGGGGATGATGATTGAGGAAGGTGCGGGGGAGGCGTTGAGGCATCAAGGCATCAAGGCATCAAGGGATCGAGGCATCGAGGCACACGCTCGGGACGAGCGTGCCACCCGATTCCCGATTCCCGATTCCCGATTCCCGATTCCCGATTCCCTCACCACGCCGGTTCCGGATCACCATCGCCCACGGCGTATGGCATCCAGACCAGCACGAGCGCTCGCACCTTGATGTTGGTCTTCTTCGGCTTGATCACGATTTTCTCAAGCGGCATGGTCTGCGGGTCGGCGCCGGCGTCGATGCTGGCGAGATCGGCTTCAAACTGCGCGTTCAGTTCGGCTTCCTGCTGCTGAATCGCCTCGATCGTCTCTTCCGCGCGTCCGACGTCGCCCGACTCCTTGCTCGCGCGCCCGACTTTGCCGATCGCGGTTGATGCCTTGGAGATGGTGCCTGTGCTCAGCGCCTTGCGGCCCATGAACGCCCCCAGCAGCGCGCCGCCGAAGGAGAGCGCGGTGGAGATCTTGCTGTCTCGTGCCTGGGCTTTCTCAACTTCCAGCCGCTGTTGGGCCTTGCGACGCCGTTCCTGGATGGCGGCGATCTTCGGGGCGTACTTGACGCGCAGCCTTTCTTTCAACTCATCGCGTGTCTCGCGGATCGCCATCGAGAGCCGAATGCGGAAGTCCTTCTCGCTCTCGCCCTGCTTGCTCGAAAGCTTGAACTCGGGCGCGCGGAAGAGCTCCAGCTTGCCGACCTTGAACAGCGCGTCGGCAAAGTCTCTCTGCCACGCGGCATAGTTCCTGGCCTTGCCCGCCTCTGGAGGAAGAGCACCGAAGCGAGCGCCCGGCTCGCCGCCTCTCTCAAGATCGTCCTCGGTCAGTTCGCTCGCCTCGGCACGATCCCAGTCCACGGGCACCGGCCCCGTGGTGATCGGACAGAGCAGCGCCTGCGGATCGTCTTCATCAACGCCCGCCTTGGTGTCAGAGTAATACACCTTGGCCATCCCAAGCAGTGCGGGGCGATACTCGAGCGCTTTGCCAGCACCGATGCCGCGGGCGGGGACGAAGAACTGCGGAATCTCCGGCGCGAGCACGGGGCGGGAAGAGTCGGCGGGTGCGGATGATGTGGTCGGTGCGGGCGCTCGCTCGGGCGGTGCAGGCGTTGGTGAAAGCGTCGGTGCGACGCGAGGAGCGGCGGAGGATGCAGCCCCTGTCGCGGCTCGCCCGGCGGCCTTCACCGGGTCCATCAGCGTCTTGATCTGCTGGCGCGTCAGCGGCCCGCGCAGATAGCTCATGCACCACCGCGTCTCCATGATCACCGGTCCATCGTCGTGCACGTTGTTCATCAGGAACACGCGCGTGGAGAGCTGGCTGAGCATGCGGTCCATCTCGGCGCGATCGAATCTGCCGCCGCCTCCGGCCCCCGCCGCGGCACCTTCGAGCCCATCCAGCACGCGCTGCTTGTCGCGATCGGTCTGCAGGCGCCCGATGAACCACGTGCCCGCGTTGGCGAGGCCTTTGTAGTCCAGATCGACCGGGTTCTGCGTTGCCAGCACCACGCCGACGCCGAACGCGCGGGCTTGCTTCATGAGCGTGAGCAGCGGTTTTTTGCTGGGCGGATTGGCGGTGGGGGGGAAGTAGCCCGCGATCTCGTCCATGTACACGATCGCGCGCAAGCTGGTCGTGCCGCTCTGCGTCCGCACCCATGACAGGACCTGATTTAGCAGCAGCGAGACGAAGAACATCCGCTCGGCATCCGAAAGATGCGCAATCGAGAAGATCGCGTGCCTCGGCTTGCCCTGCTCGGTGTACAGAATGCGTCCGATGTCGAGCGCCTCGCCCTCCATCCATGCCGCGAATCCCGGTGCGGCGACCAGATTGTTCAAGGCCATTGCGAGCCCGAATCGGTCCTTGGCCGGATACACGCTCTCCAGCGGCATCACGCCGAGTGTGTCAAACGGCGGCTGCTGGATGCCTTGGATCAGCGTCGCGAGATCCAGATCGCGCCCGTGCTGCCATGCCTGACCGATGATCGCCGAGAGCAGGATGTGCTCGCGGCTCTGGATCGGGTCGGCGTCGATTCCCAGCAGACCGAGGATGCTCGTCGACGTGCCCGAGACGCGATCGCGAAACAACTCACCGTCTTCGATCAGCTCCGGTGGTGGCGCAGCGAAGCTCTTCAGCACGCTCACCGGGAAACCCGCCGATGATCCCGGCGTGTACACGCGGAAATCGGCGGCGGACTTCAGCCGACCGATGCGGGCGGCGTCCTGCTGCCAGTCGTTGAGGCCCCTGGTCCACAGCGCGGCCTGGGCCGCGGCGAAGTCGTCGGGCGTCTTGCCCTTCTTCTGGGCGTCGTCTTCGTTGATCCATGGGCGAAAGTCGCCGGGCTGCAGATGCTCAAACGTGAGCAGAAGGTTGGGCAGATCGCCCTTGGGATCGATGATGATCGCCGGGATGCCGTCGATCGCGGCTTCTTCGAGCAGTCCGAGGCACAGGCCGGTCTTGCCCGATCCGGTCATGCCGACGCAGACGCCGTGGGTGACGAGGTCTTTGGAGTCGTAGAGGACCAAGTCCTCGGTTCGTGTCTTCGCGTCGAGGTCGTAGCGCTTGCCGAGGTAGAAGACGCCGAGTTTTTCGTAGGTTCCTGCGGACATGATGGTGCTCCGGGTCGATGCCGATCTCGGCCCGCGGCGTGCTTGCGCGGGGAGGGGAATCGTATCGAGGTGGCGAGCCGCAAAGCCCCGCGACCGTGCGGCCCAAGCTACCATCGCCCCCCGTGAAGCTCAGCGTGATCATGCCCGTCTACAACGAGGCCGCGACGCTCGAAGAGATCGTCCGCCGCGTGCGCGCCGTGGAGCTCGCTCTTGACCGGCAGATCGTGCTGATCGATGACCATTCGACCGACGGATCGGAGAAGATCGCCGAGCGTTTGGCCGCCGAGCATCCAGAGATCACGCTGATTCGACACGAGAAGAATCAGGGCAAAGGCGCGGCTCTGCGATCGGGGCTTCAGGCCGCCGACGGGGACATCGTGCTGATCCAGGATGCCGATCTGGAGTATGACCCGGCCGAGTACCCGCGACTGCTGCAGCCGATTCTCGATGGCAAGGCCGACGCCGTGTTTGGCTCGCGATTCGTGGGTGGCGAGGCACACCGGGTGCTGTACTTCTGGCACTCGGTTGCCAACCGCTTCATCACCCTTCTGTCCAACGCGCTGACGAATCTGAACCTGACCGACATCGAGTGCTGCTACAAGGTCTTCACCCGCGAGATTGCCCAAGAGCTGAAGATCGAGGAACGCGGCTTCGGCATCGAACCCGAACTGACCGCCCGCGTTGCCAAGCTGCGTTGCCGGGTCTTTGAGGTGGGCGTGAGCTACGCGGGCCGCACGTATGAGCAGGGGAAGAAGATCACCTGGGAAGACGGCGTGTGGGCTTTGTGGTGCATCTTCAAGTACAACCTGCTGCGGTGAGCCGAGGTCGGCTGGCGAGATGAGATTCGCCGCGCCCACTCGACGGCGGGCGCGTACGCTGGAGCGTCCAGTAGCTCCGGTAGCTCAGCTGGATAGAGCATCGGTTTCCTAGGGAACTGGGACTCGGCCCGGGAACGGGTCGATGCACACCGGGTGAACTCGGGGGAACCCGACCGCGGCGACTGGCCGCGGGGGCAATCCCGAGCCGAGCCGTTGACGGGGCGGAGGCGCAAGCTTCCTTGTCGACGGAAGGTGTAGAGACCAGCGGGTGAGCCGCCCCGGCAATACCCCCGCACCGAGCCGCGCACGTTGGCGGCCGGAAGCGCCCGGCACCCGACCCCCGATCCGCGCTGGCGGACGGGCAGGGTGGTGAGATGGTCCGGCCCGGCGGGATGACCGTCGGAACGGCTGAAACCGAAGGTCGCGCGTTCGAATCGCGCCCGGAGCGTTTTGTCCCCAAGAAGTCTGCAAGGCCCCGCCCAGGAGCCGGACGATCTTCGCGGGCTACTCCGCGGTCGCATCGGCACTCTGCACGGCTTTGCAGAACGCCTCGATGAGGTCGCGGTCTTTCACGCCCGGTTCACTCTCGACCCCACTGGAGACATCGACCGCATATGGGCGGATCGTGCGAATGGCCTCTCCAACATTTTGGGGCGTCAGGCCCCCGGCGAGGATGATCGGCTTTGTGGTCAGGTGGGTATGGTCGGCCAGCTTGGTCCAGTCAAAGGATGTGCCCTCGCCCCCGGCCGACCCGTCGATCAGGATCGCGTCGACCTCGTCAATTCCGTCCCAACGCGAGAGTTCCTTGGCGATGGTGTCCGGATCAAATCGAACGGCCTTGATCACCCCCGGGCCGCAGCGGCGGACGACGTCGTCGGACTCGTTGCCGTGGAGCTGCACGCGATCGGTCGGGCAGATTTCCTCGATATCGCTGAAGCGTTCGACCGTGGCATCGACATACAGCCCAATGCTGGAAACAAACGGCGGCAGATACGCGACAAGCTCAAAGGCCTCTTCGGGATCGATGAATCGGCGGCTCTTGGGGTGAAAGACGAATCCGACCGCGTCGGCGCCGGCGTCGCAGGCGGCGAGCACGCCCTCTTCGTCGGTGATGCCGCAGATTTTGACGCGTGTGCGCATGGATCAGGGTACGCGATGCGGCTCAGCCCAGAGCTTCGAGCTCTTTTCGGGCCATCGCCGCGCTCGAATCATCGAGATTTGGCAGAGCCTCGGCGATCAGCCGCTTGGCCTTGATCGGGTCGTTCAGCGATCGCGCGGTGATGATCCCCAGCAGCAGCTTGATCTGCGCAGCGTCAGGATCACGCGGGTAGCCCTCCAGAAATCGCTCAAACACATACGACGCGGCGTTGTGGTCGCCCGCCGTGTACAGATAGCTCCCGAGGTCGTACTGGTTCTTGCGGCTCAGCAGCGTCGCGCCCGGAGTGTGCCCATGGGTGTCGGCGAGCGAGCGATAGGCGATCGCCGCGGCGGCCAGATCGCCCGCCGAGATGTGCTTCAGCACCTCAGCCCGCGCGTGGGCGAGGGCCTCGACCTCTGCCGCGTCGGCGGCGTTCTGTTTCAGCCGATCGGTGCGGGACATCAGCTTCTTTTCGGCGGCGTTGGCGGCCTCTTTGAACTGCCGCCGGCGATAGGCCTGACGCCCCATGGTGAAAAGGTCATACTGCTCGCGCGGCACGAGTTTCAGCCAGAGCAGACCCAAGGCGACACCGGCCCCGAAGGCGTACCCGCCCAGGTGGGCCAGATGGGCGATTCCTCCGACCGGGCCGAGGCGCCCCATGCCTTGTGACAGCACATCCCAGAGGATGCTTCCTCCGATGAACCACCAGGCGGGAACATTCAGCGTCCCGATGTAGAAAAAGAAGCTGAGCACCTTGATATGGGTGCGTGGAAACATGACGAGATAGGCCCCGGTGCACGCCGCGATCGCTCCGGAAGCTCCGATGACTCCGCCGCCAGAAAAGGCGATCTGGAGCGCGCCAGCCGCGACGCCGCCCACGAGGTAGAAGAGCAGGAACCAGAGGCGGCCCAGACGGTCCTCGATATTGGGCCCGAAGACGTAGAGGAACAGGGAGTTCCCCAGAATGTGCAGCCACCCGCCGTGGAGGAATGCATAGGTGATCAGGGTCCACCACCGGAAGTTGTCTCGGCTGGCGGCACCCCAATCCAGCAAGGCGGCGGCCCGGGAAGGGTCGGTCAGCTCGGCGGCCAGCTGGACCGCAAAGACCATCAGGTTGATCCCGATCAGCGTGTAGCTGACCAGGGTCGTGCTGCGGATGGGGCGATCGGTGCCGAGGGGGATGAACATTCCGGGGGAGATGGTACCGGGTCGGCAAGAAGGGCTTTGATTTCGGGGTGTGTGCGGGGAAATGGGCAACAGATCAAAGGGTCACGAATCGCCCGCAAGGAAAGACGCGAAAATGTCGAGGCGGCGCGGGTCGCGCCATACGATTGGCGTTTTCACGGCCGCGCACCCGGTCCTTGCCGCAAACCCTTTCCGCGTGTTTTGGATTTTCTAGCACGAGACGCCATGAGCACCGCTTCACCCGCCGTTACTCCGCCCGCCTCCTCACCCGCCGGCCCGATCTTCGCGAAGGGCCTCGAAGGGATCATCGCGTCGGAAACGAACATGTCGTTCATCGACGGCGAGAAGGGGATCCTGGAATACGTGGGCATCGAGATCGACGCGCTCGCGCGGAACTCGACGTTTGAAGAGACGGTGTATCTGCTGTGGAATCGGCGCCTGCCGACCAAGAGCGAGCTCGAGGCATTTAGCGCGGACCTGCGGAAGCGGTATGAGTTGCCGACGGGCATGGAGGATCGCCTGACGCGTCTGCCCAAGGACGCGCAGCCGATGCACGTGCTGCGGACGATGATCAGCGCACTGTCGCTGCACGATGCGAATCCGAACGCCAACGATCTGGCGTCGGCACGGGACAAGGCGTTGAACGTGCTGGCGCACACGCCGGCGTTGATCGCGTACTTTGACCGGTATCGCCGCGGGCTGCCGATCGTGCATCCGCGGAAGGACCTGACGTTTGCGCAGAACTTCCTGTACATGCTCAACGGGCAGGTGCCGACGGAGGCCGTGGCCCGGGCGTTTGACATCTGCATGATTCTGCACGCCGATCACGGCTTGAACAACTCAACGTTCACGGCCCGGGTGGTGATCTCAACGCTCAGCGACGTGTATTCGGCACTGACGGCGGCGGTCGGCTCGCTCCGCGGGCCGCTGCACGGCGGGGCGAACGAAGAGGTGATGGAGATGCTCTTTGAGATCGAGGCCCTCGCCAAGAAGGAGGGCAAGGATGCCATGGACGTCATCGAGCCCTATGTCATGGACCGGCTCAAGCGGAAAGAACGCATCATGGGCTTTGGCCACCGCGTGTACAAGACGATCGATCCGCGAGCGACGTTCCTGAAGACGTTCACCAAGCAGATCGCGGCGGACACGGGCAACCTGAAGCTGTACGAGATGTCGAGCAAGATCGAGCAGATCATGGCCCGCGAGGTCGGGGCGAAGGGGATCTATCCGAACGTCGATTTCTACAGCGCGACGACGTACCACTCGATCGGGCTGAAGCTGGATTTGTTTACGCCGATGTTCGCGATGAGCCGCATCGCGGGGTGGAGCGGGCACATTATTGAGCAGCTTGATGGGAATCGGTTGTATCGGCCTGCGGCGAAGTATGTGGGGCCGCATGGGGTGAAGTATGTGGGGATCGGGGAGCGGTGAGTCTTTGTGAGCGATGCTTGATATCTTGATTGTGGTGGCACGGGCGTCCCGCCTGTGTCATCAGATTCAAAGTCACACAGGCGGGACGTCTGTGCCACCAAGGGCGGCGATTGGCCACGATTCCCAGCGTTCAGCTTTTCACCGACGGCGCCTGTTCCGGCAATCCCGGCCCCGGCGGGTGGGCGTACGTCCTCAAGCATCCCGCGAGCGGATCTGAGCGCGAGGATGCGGGGGCTGAGCTTGCGACGACCAATAACCGGATGGAGTTGATGGCCGTTATTCAGGGGCTGGGCGCGCTCAAGAGCCGGTCAAAGGTCGAGCTGTGGTCCGATAGTCAGTATGTCCTCAAGGGGTTGAAGGAGTGGATGGAGGGGTGGAAGGCCAAAGGGTGGAAGACGGCGGGGAAAGAGCCGGTGAAGAACCAGGATCTCTGGATGCAGCTCGATGCGCTGAAACAGCAGCACGAGATCACGTTTCACTGGGTGCGGGGGCACAATGAGCATCCGGAGAATGAGCGATGCGATCAGCTTGCCGTGGCGGCTCGTGAGGCGATCGTGAAGAAGTGAGCTTTGGTTCTGGAAAATGGGGCACGTCTGATAGCCCGGGCAACGTCCGCGAGAACTCGACCGATAAACGAAGTCGCGTCGGTCTGTGCGGGCTGTGACGGCAACGCCGGGCGTGCGGGCCGGGGGATGTGCGTCGGCGACGGATGAGTCATCAATCCGCAGCCCGCATGGGCCGATCACTCGCCCCATGCCCCCCACACCGACACCTCATGGCACTGGCAACACGACCTCTGGCACGATCGGCACGCCGCCGTCGGCTGGCACGATGGGCCCCGCGCCGACCAATCCGGCGGCCGCGAAGCTGATCGAGATGCTGAAGCACGCGTTTGAGAGCGATGCGTCGGACGTGCACCTGATCAGCGGGCACGTGCCGATGATGCGTGTGCACCAGGTGATGGTGCCGATGGACATGCCGGTATTGACGCCCGAGCTTGTGCGCTCGATGGTGGAGTACATGGCGAGCAAGGAAGCGTTCGCCAAGTTTGAACAGATCAAGGACTCGGACTTCTCGTTCGCGGCCCCGGGCCTGGCCCGTTACCGTGTGAACGCGCACATGCAGCGCGGCACGGCGGGCATCGCGATGCGTGCCATCAAGACCAAGGTCCCGCCGCTGGCCGCGTTGAACCTGCCCGAAGTGATCGCGCGACTGACGTATCTGCCGCGCGGCCTGGTGCTGGTGACGGGTGACACGGGTTCGGGTAAGTCGACGACGCTGGCGGCGATGATCCAGGCGATGAACGAGCGGTATCGCAAGCACATCATCACGCTGGAAGACCCGGTGGAATATGCGTTCACGAGCAACCGGTGCCTGATCGAGCAGCGAGAGCTTGGCGCCGACATGCCGAGCTTTGCGAGCGGTCTGAAGCACGCGCTGCGTCAGGACCCGGACATCGTGCTGGTGGGCGAAATGCGCGACCTGGAGACCACGGCCCTTGCGATCTCGGCCGCCGAGACGGGCCACCTGGTGCTCTCGACCCTGCACACGGTGAACGCGTCGCAGACGGTTGAACGTATCATCGATATGTATCCGGCGGGTCAGCAGAACCAGATCCGCTCGATGCTCGCGAACACGCTGCAGGCGGTGATCAGCCAGACGCTGTTCAGCCGCATCGACAAGCCGGGCATGGTGCCGGCGGTCGAGGTGCTTCTGTGCACGCCGGCGGTGCGGAACCTGATCCGCGAGAATCGCAGCTTTGAAATCCCCAACGTGATCGAGACGAATCGAGCGCTGGGCATGTGCTCGCTGGACACGGCGATCGCGGAGCTGTATTTCAACGGCATGATCAGCCGCGAGGATGCGATCGCACAGGCGGCGTTCCCGGACAAGCTGGAGCGCATGCTGGTGGCGTGATGTGAAAGCGACGGAGTGGCGAAGTAACGAAGTAACGCAGTGACGAAGTGTTGTTGATGCGACGACGCAGGAGGACGAAGCCGGAGTGAGCGTGTGATGAAGGCCACTGAGCTTTGTCACGGCGTCACTCCCCAGCTTCATCACTTGAACTATGCCCAACTATCGCTACCAAGTTCGGACCGAGTCTGGCGAGCTGCAGGTGGGCGTGATGGCCGCCGACAGCGTGGCGACCGCCGCGGGGGTGCTGCGCAATCAGGGGCATCGCGTCGTCAGCGTTGCTCCGGTGCAGGCGGGGATCAATCGATCCGGGCTTGCGCAGAAGCTCGCCGAGCTGAACGCCGGACGCCCGAATCAGAAGCACGTGCTGGACTTCACCACGCAGCTGGCGGTCATGATTCGCGCGGGTATCAATCTGCGGGCTGCGCTGGATGGCATCGCCGACCAGACCTCGCACGTGAACTTCAAGAAGATCATCGTCGGGCTGAAGACCGACGTGGAGAGCGGCAAGCAGTTCTCCGAAGCGCTCGCGCGGCACCCGAAGCTGTTCGGCCCGCTGTACATCAACATGGTGCGTGCGTCGGAAATGTCCGGCTCGTTCGCCAAGATGCTCGACCGCATCGCGGGATACATCGGGCAGGAGATCGAGACGCGCAAGATGGTCATCGGTGCCTCGATCTATCCCGGGATCATCGGCACCATGGCGATCGGCGTGACGATCTTCCTCTTGACGTTCGTTCTGCCGAAGTTCCGCGCGGTGTTCCAGGGCAAGGAATCCGTCCTGCCTTGGGCGACCAAGTTTCTCATGGGTGTGTCGGATTTCATGGTCGGCTACTGGTACTTTGTCGTTGGCGCGCTCGTGTTGCTGATCGGCAGCATCATCGCCATCGGCAAGACCGAGACGGGCGGCTGGTGGTTCGACAAGATGCGGCTGACCATTCCCGTAGTCAAGAGCATGTTCAGAGCGCTGTACATCGGGCGCTCGCTGCACACGATGGGTCAGCTCATCAACGCCGGCGTGCCGATGCTCGACACGCTGGCGATCACCGGCGACATCTCGGGCAACCGCATGTACCGCGTGATGTGGAAGAGCGTGTACTCCAGCGTGAAGCAGGGCAAGAAGATCGCGGCCCCGCTGAGCAAGACCAACCTGCTGCCCAGCGCTGTGTCGCAGATGATCTCGGCCGGTGAGGAGTCCGGTAAGCTCGGCGAGGTGCTGGATGAGATCAGCTCGTATTATCAGAAGCTGCTGAAGGACCGCATCAAGGCGGTCACCAGCATGATCGAGCCCATTATGATCATTCTTATGGGTACGGTCGTCGGCTTCATCGCCATGGCGATCATCCTCCCGATCTTCAAGATGAGTTCGCTGGTCAAGTAGCCGATAGCGGACCGTGGAGGCCATCCACCCGTACGGCGGCGTCGCCGCACGGATCCCACGGCGAGGTTTCCCATGCTCCCGCTCCATTCGTTCCAGGCCCGCCGATCGCGCCGCCATTCCACGCGCCGCTCGCGACGCGGGTTCACTCTTCTCGAAACCGCGCTCGCCACGGTGATCATCGGCGTGGGCGTGCTCGCGCTCGTTGAGGCCCAGCAGGCGTTTCTCAGATCGAACTCGTGGTCCACACAGGCCGCGACGGCGACGTACCTTGCCAACGAGATTCGCGAGCTGACGCGGAAGCTCCCCAAGCACGATCCGGTCAACGGCTTGTTCACCGAGGTCAGTGGCGGCAATGATGTGCTTCGAGGATGGACGCCAAGGGCGGGCGATGTCGACGCCCGCGACTTTGCGTACGTGACTGCGTTCGACGGAGTCACCTTCTCCGCCGCCGGCGATGCCGGATGGGATGATGGCGACCTGCCCGGGCCGATCGACGCGTTCGGCGACACCATTCCCGAGGTGGACGCCACGGGCACGGTGCAGACCGACCAGGCTGGCCGCATTCTGGGGTTGCAGGGATGGAGCCAGCAGGTGATCGTGGCCAAGGTCGATCCGTTCAACAACGCGATCACCTTTGCGGACAATGCGACGATGCCCGCGAACGCCACGACCGGATTCCGCGGACTGTCGATCGATCAGTTTCCGCTGCGTGTGACGGTGATCGTGCGCTTTCGCGGGCCGTTTGATACCGAGGATCGCGAGATGGCTCGCGTGAGCTGGATCGTCCCGTAACCAGGTTGATCATGGTGGTTTGTGGACCAGTTGAATGCGATGGTTGAGTGTTGAGAGGCCCGAGGACCAAGCCGTGCTGCGAATCAAGCTAAACACCACGTGGATGAGCCGCTCGCTCCGAGTCCGGGCAGGCGCCCCCGCGGGTGCGCCGGGTTCGGCATGCCGTACCCGTCGCTCGGAACTCCGCCTGAGCCGACGCGGCGTGGCCAGCATCCTGGCGATGATGTTCCTGGTCATGTTCGGCGCGCTGTCGGTGGCGATGGCGGTCGCCAGTCAAGGCAACCTGCGCACCGCCGAGACCCACACGCACGTGGTGCGCGCCATGGGCGCGGCCGAGACGGGTCTTGAGATCGCCCGCAATCAGTTGAAGAGCGCCATCTCGCGATTCGTCGTGGAGAAGGGCGTGGTCGACGCCGGCTTCGGGCGTCGCCTCTGGACGGGCACGATGCGCAGCGAGGACGGACGCATCACCGTGCTTTCTGCTCGAAACGGCGTGATCGACGCCGTGAGCGTCCGCGGCATCGCCGACGCGCTGGTCAGTGCTCACCGAGCCGATCAGAACATCGTCGCGGCGTCGGGCTTCCCGACCGAGGCGGGCACGTTCTCTCCCACGAACGTGGATGCGGCGGAGTTTGAAACAACCAACTGGGTCCGAACCGGACTCACCGCGCTCGACGGCGACATGCGCGTCCGCGGCACGCTCGCGTCGGCGTATCAGATCACCTACGCGCCGCTCGCCAACGGCACGGATATCCGCATCATCGTGACGGGCTACAGCAGCATCGGCGTGGATGGCTCGGGGTATCTCTATCGCGCCACCGCCGACGACCAGCAGGCCCGCGCCGTGACGCGCACCATCCAGCAGGACATCCGTGTCGCCAAGCGTCCGCAGCACGCGATGCTCAGCCCTAGCCGCATCATGGTGGGCAAGAACGTCGTGATCAACGGCAACCTCGGTGCTCGTTACATCGATGTCTCTCGCCAGAACGGCGACCCGGTCTTGACCAAGGGCGACTTTGACGGGCTCGACGCCTCGCTCACCGCGAAGATCACTCGCTTCCGCACATCCACACGCCAGTACGACGTTGATGGTGACAATCGCCTCCGCGTTGCGCACACGGTGGAAAGCCAGGGGCTGCCCGGCGCGTCCGAACTGACCAGCCGCAACTGGCCCGCCACCACGTTCCGCGATGCCACGCGCGATGGGTATGTCGATGAGTTCGACATCTTCATCAACCACTATGACACCAACAACGACGGCGAGCTCGTGCTTCCGGCGTCGCTGAGCGCGGGCACGCCCGCCGCCGGGCGGCCCAGTGAGTTCACCGCCGACCTCGACCTCGCGCTGCTGATTGACAACGGCAACCCCGACCGCAATCGCAACGGTGTCTCCGGGTTTGCCGATGCCAACGATAACAATCGGCTGACACCGGCCAGCGCGATGCTCGATGCCAACGACCGCGTTCTCGGTTGGCGCGACGGCGTGATCAACGGCAAGGACCAGTACGCCAAGCTCCGCGGGCGAATGATGTTCCGAACGTCCGCCGCCGCCTGGGCGAGTGCCCGCGGCGGGTCCTATGCCAGCCAGTTGCAGGGTCCGATCGTCGCCCCGACCGGCCAGACGCCCACACGCTTTGGCGCAACCGATGACGAACTCCCCGCGATCGACGAGTCGTCATTTTCCAACGCCGCCGGCTCGCTGAAGAACATCGCCGACGGAGCTTCGTTCAGTCAGCAGGTCGCCACGCAGCTCGGCGTCTCTTCCGCCAGCTTGGCGTCCTATGAGCAGGCCGTGCACACCGGCTCCGGCCCGCGCTTCTATCGCGCCGATCTTGATCCCGCCACTGTGTACTCGCAGACCGGCATGCAGATCTGGGAGGCGATGCCCTTCAACAGCCCCACGGCGTCGGACTACTACTACCGGCCGCGCTACATCAACATGACCTTCAAGAACGTCCAGATCCCCACGGGCACCAACGCTCTGTTCATCAACTGCAAGTTCATCGGCGTCACGTTCGTGCGTTCCTACACGGACAACACGCACGTCAACTGGTCGCTCTACGGCCAGATGGAGTGGAGCGCCTCTTCCGGTCGCCCCATCGCCAAGGTCAATCCCCTCGACAAGAGCGACTTCCTCCGATACACCTCCGGTAACGTCACCGATGGTCCCGCCAACTACGCCTCGTTCCCCGATCCGCCGGTGATCAACGGCACGATCCAGACGGGCACCAACCGCGACACCAAGCGTTACTCCAACAACATCCGCTTCCACAACTGCCTCTTCGTTGGCTCGATCGTGAGCGACACGCCCACGCAGTTCACAAACATCCGCAACAAGCTGCAGTTCACCGGCTCGACACGTTTCACGACCGTGAATCCTGACGAACCCAACAACACCGCCGTCAACCCCGACAGCGATGACCTGGCCGAGATCTCCAAGAGCAGCATGCTGCTGCCCAACTACTCCGTTGACGTCGGTACCTTCAACGCCCCGACCGACACGTTCAGCGGCACCAGTTCGACCACCGCTCAGAACGTCCAGCTTAGCGGCACCATCGTCGCCGGCGTGCTCGACATCCGTGGCTCGGCCCGCGTCGATGGTGCGCTCTTCATGACCTACAACCCCGTCTTCGGCCAGGGTCCCATGCTCCAGCAGGGCCAGGCCGTCGGCAACCCCGCCAACT
Source organism: Phycisphaerales bacterium (assembly GCA_019750095.1). Classification (GTDB taxonomy): domain Bacteria; phylum Planctomycetota; class Phycisphaerae; order Phycisphaerales; family UBA1924; genus UBA4658. Next base: position 62,621 of record JAIEOW010000045.1, on the reverse strand, counting down.
TCAATGTCACCCTCGGATACTTCGGCTCCGGTGATGGCGACGGAGAATCCACTGATCCCAACTCCCTGCCCGTCGTCGGCGGCCAGCGCATCGTTGGATACGACACCAACGGCGACGGCATCCCCGATGTCTCTTCAAGCCAGGCACAGCCGCCGGGCTCCACACCAATCCCCTTCTACGGCTACGGCCGCGTTGAGGTGAACTACAACCCCAACATCCCAATGCCCGACGGCATCATGCTCCCGCTGTCCGGCGTCGACTTGCTCATGAGCTATCGAGAGGGTGTGCACTGATGCGTCAAGGAACCCGCAACATCGTCGCCCGCGCCGGGACCGCTCCCACCGCAGCTCGAAAGGGCTTCAGCATCGTCGAGATGCTCGTTGCGCTCACCATCAGCGCGACGCTGCTCGCCGCCACATTCAGCGCATTCGACGCCTCGTGGCGGAGCTACAAGCACACCAGTGAGTCCGCGTCCACACACGTTGTCAGCCGCATCGTCGTTCACCGCGTGCTCGCGATGATCCGCACGGGCTCACAGTTCGGCCCCGCGCCCGCGGACGTGCTCGACGCCAGCCAGAACCCCATGACCAGCAACTTCATGGAGTTCATCAGCGAGGAAGACCGCCTTGCCGGACTCAACCGCGTCACGCGGCTGGAGCGTCGAGACGCCGTCGGCGCGCCGGGCGAGTTTGAACTCTGGTACATCCTCACCGATGCCGACAACGGCAGCGTTCTGCAGCAGCGCCCGCTCCTCCGCAATGTTCGCGAGTGCGCCTTTGTGCTGCAATATGAGCCCGGCCCTCGGCTGATGAAAGCGACCATGGACCTCACCGTCGCCCCGCGCGATGATGCCGACATGCGCATCGGCGTCGGGAACGACGCGCCGACGATCCGCCTCGTCGCCTCCGCCGGACCGCGACAGTTGCAATAGCCGCTACGTGCGCACCATCTGCATCGCCTGCGGCAGAAGCTCCGCAAGCTCCATCGCGAGCAACCCCGCCTCGGCTCCGCGATGGTCCGCCCACAGCTCGCCCGCGCGGCCATGCACCCACACGCTCATCCGCGCCGCGTCGTACAGATCGAACGGTCGCGCAGGGTCCCTGGGCATCTGCGGCACCCGTGATCGCATCTGCATCTGATCCACCGTCGCACACGCCTGCGCGATGATGCCCCCCAGCAGCCCAGCAAGCACATCGCCGGTGCCCGCCGTCGCCATGCACGGATGCCCCGTGCCGCAGGTCCACGTGCGCAAGCCGTCAGAGACCACGGTGCCGGCACCCTTGAGCACGATGATGCACCCCAGCCGTTGGGCCATCTGCTCGCACGCGCTCAAACGAGATTGGCTCAGCCCAAGATCATTCTTCAATCCAAGTCCCGCGCAGAGTCGCCTGAACTCTCCGGGGTGCGGCGTCAGCACGCACGCGCCGCGCAGATCGCGGATCAGCTCCGGAATCGCCGCAAGTGCGTTGATCGCGTCGGCATCCACCACCACCGGCACACGCTCCTGCTGCACGGCGCGAAGCGCGAGCGTCTGGGTCGCCAGACTCTGACCCATGCCGGGCCCGATCACCAGCGCGTCACAACTCTCGATCACGCCGTCGAGTGCCTCGGCGGCATCGTGCGGAATCACGACGCCCGTCAGCGCCTCACTTGCCAGAGCGATCCCCGTTGCGCTCGGACATATCGCCAGCACCTCGCCGATGATCGCCGAAGGCGCGACGATCCGCGCCAGCCCGCACCCTGATCGCAACGCGGCGGTCGCCGCGAGCGCGGGGGCACCCACCATCCGCACCGCGCCCTCTGCGCACCCGCCGACGACCGCCACTTTACCAAACACACCCTTGTGTCCATCGAGCGGCCTCATCGGCAAGCGCGGCAGATCCCCCGGCACAACGTCCCCGCCCGGTGAAGCTGCGTCGTATTCGCTCATTCCACGCCTTCCACCGTGATGCTCAGCTTGCCCATCGTCGGCACGATGTCCACCAGCGCGTTGATCGTCTCGCCGTCGGCCATGGCCAGCGTCTGCAAAGTGATGTGCGTGGCGTCGGTTCGTTTGACCACGCCCAAGGTCGGGTCAAGATCCATCCACACCGGCTTTCCACCCACATCGACCAGAGCCTGCGCCCACATGTGATATCCGAACGCGCCCTTGCCGTCTTTGATGCCATCGACATAGATCAATCCGCTCACCACGCGAGAGGGAATGCCCGCGGCTCGCAGCATCGCGGCAAGGAGCACGCCATGTTCGGTGCAATCCCCTTGACGTGTCTGCGCGACTTCGGCGGCGGTTGCGAACCCGACATCCATCGTCTTCTTGCTGATGTACCTGCCCACAAAGGTCCGCAGTAGCATCGCTTGCTCCACTTTCTGAGACTGCTGCCTTCCCTTGAGCGCTTCGAGCACGGCCTGTTTCACCCGAGCATCATCGCTCGTGATCATCGCTGACGATGAGCGGTACCTGGGATCGTCGATGTCCGCTTTCGACGCTGGCGACAATCCGAGCGCGTCGATGCGGACGCGAACTGTCCGTTGATCAACCCGTTCGGAGGTTTGCGCACCCACGGTGGGCAAGTCCGAGAGCTGGTCAGCCGTGGTACGAATCAAGAAGACGCCCGTCATTCGGCTCCTCGCATCGTCGATCGGCTTGTCCGGCAAGATCATCGACGCGTTGAGAATCTCCGGAGCTTCAAGCCCGCTCATCGCCAGTGCCCGATCCGCGCGGATGACCACGATCGTCATCCCGCCGATGCTTGTCTCCGTCCGGAGTGCTTCGCCCTTCTCGTCGGTGTATTGCACGCTCTCGCCGGGGATGGCCGACGTGGTTGTGGTCCACTTGATCGCCGGCACCACCTTGCCCATCACTTCAAGGGTGGTCTTCTCGACCAGCTTCATCGTCATCGTCGCCGGGGTCAGGCCCGTGCTCGGATCGAGCGAGCGTGTGCTGAACTCGGTCTTGCCCGCCGCGATGCCCTCTTCGATGAGCCGAGCCACCTTTCGCGGCGTGCTCCACTCTCCCGCCGGTCGATCGCGCTTGGCCTGTTGCTTGTTGCCACCGCTGATCGATTCCACCTCGACCCCATCGGGCAGAAAGCGGTACCGCGTCACCTGCGGCAACTGCCCAAGCTTCATCGTGCTCGTCATGCTCACCGGCTCGTGCTCCGGTGTCTCCACAAACTCGGTCGAGATGCCGATGGGCACCGTCAGCCGATCACGCTTGATCCGGATCTCCATCTCTGCAGAGGACACCAGCTTGCCCTCGCGCCGCTGTTCCAGCGTCCGCATCCACCCGGCCCGCTTGTCCTGCATCATCAGCACGTACCACTGCTCGCGGGTCTCCTGCTGCGCAAGCACGCCCGAGGGCAGCCCGAACGCGACAACCATCGCAAGCGTCGCGGCCAGCACCCGTACCATTCGCCGTTCGAGCACGTTCATCCGCCCGCTCCTTCTTCACGCATGATCGACACGCACTGCCATCTGACGTTTCCCGACTTCATCGATCGTATCGGCCCCACGCTCGATGACGCGAGCCGAGCCGGAGTCTCGGGATGCATCACCATCAGCACCACCACGCTGGACTGTCTCGACGCCCTGGCGATCGCCAAAGCACACGAGCGCGTCTGGTGCTCATCTGGTGTTCACCCGCTGTACTCAGATACCGCTGATCCGCGAGCGAGCAGCAAGACTGGCACCCAGCATGTCTGGGAGAGTCTCCGCACCGTTGCCAGTCACCCCAAGTGTGTCGCATGGGGAGAGCTTGGGCTCGACAATCACTATCCCACGCCGGCAAAAGCCATCCAGTTACGCGTGCTCGAAGAGCAACTCGCGTTCATCATCAGCGTCAATCACGCCGGCCCGGGCGGCATCGGCAAGCCCGGCCTGCCCGTCGTCATTCACTGCCGCGAGGCGTTCGATGATCTGATGCCAATCCTCAAGTCCAGCACGCTCCCCGCGGAGCGATTCGTCTTTCATTGCTTCACCGGCACCCCCGCCGAGGCGCGGCGTGTTCTCGACTTCGGCGCGTGCATCAGCTTCACAGGCATCGCCACCTATCCCAGCGCGGCCGACGTCCGCACCGCGTGCGCACTCGTTCCCGCCGATCGCATCATGATCGAGACCGACGCCCCGTTCCTCCCGCCGCTGCCTCATCGCGGCAAGCGCCCGTGCGTGCCGGCCTATGCCGCCGACACCGCACGCAATCTCGCCGCTCTCCGCGGCGTCTCGTTCGAGAGCTTCCACGAGCAGATCAACGCCAACACCGCAAGACTCTTCGGCGTGCGATAGCACCCGTGCATCTGTGTGGCACGCTGGTCCCCAGCGTGTGCCTCTTCTCTCAACGCGCGCGATCTACCCAAGCCCATCAATCTCTTGCGCGTCCACGTCAACCTCTGCATCATCGATCTTTGCGACAGGTCGAGCCGCCTTCACCGCCTCGCCCTCAAACCCATCCCCAAAGGCGATCGCGACCCCGCCGCGTTTCTTCGTCGACATCTGCAGCCAGCGCGACACCAAAGCAATGCTGTCGATCCGCGACTGTTCGATCGTTTGCACTGGCGTGCTGAGCAACTGCGCCGCGTGCGATCTTGCGAGTGCGCACATCGCCCGCACCGCGCCCGAGTCCTTGGCTTCGACGTCGCCGACACGCCAGAGATTGCCGCGATCCATCACGCCGATCCGCACGCTCCCCTTGGCCTCGCCGCGGAGCACCAGCAACCGCTGCCACGTGCTCAGTTGATCGACCTCGGCAAAGGTCTTGGCCCGCAGCGGTTTGATCCGTTCGAGCATCCGCTTGTATTGAGCCGCGTGCTCAAACTCCTGGAGTTCCGCGGCGGACTTCTGCGCGGCCTCGAACTCCGCCGCCTTCGCTTCGATCCGCCCAGAGAGTGCCGCGACTGCCCGGCGCGTCCGTTCCCGATACGCGGCCATCCACTCGCTGCCATCACATGGTGCCGGACATCGCCCCATCTCCTTGTACGCGCACGCCACTGCGCTCGGAGCCTGAACGAGCAGGTGATGGAATCGACACAGATCAAACGCATCGATCGCGTGCTCGATGAATCGCCCCGCGGCGTCCTTATTCGGAATCGGCCCCAGCAACACACCCGTATCGATTCGTCCTGTGACAGAAGTCCCCGCCGAGCGTGTGCGCACGAGTCCGACGAGGTTCGTCTTCGTCCATTCCGGAAACTCCGCATCCGGATCAACATGCACGAACCACGCGCGCCACCGCTCGCTCACGATCCGAGCGGCGTGCTCCAGCCGCTCTCGCGCCAGCCGCAGATACACCGCATCGGTCTCCAGCGCCGAGCCGGTTCGAATCGCGATCAGTCGTCCGCCCGCGCACAGGTCGCGCACATCTGCACTCGCCGAGCGTTCCCCCGGTTCGATCGGGCCAAGCCGCCGGCGCGTCAGGTCGCGCAGATTCGCCGTCGTCGCCACAAGCACGGTGCGGCCATCGCTCGCCTCCAGCACCAGCACGCCGGCCTGAGGCGGAAGTTGAAGAGTTGCATCATCATCCATCACCCCGTTCAGCGGACGCTCGAAGCGTTCTCCGCCGACATCCAGAGCGATCAGCCCCGATTCGGGAGTGCTCACACCGACAAGCCCTGGATGTGGGCGTCAAAGGTCAGCTTGTGATTCGCCACGCCTTGGACGTGGCACTCAAACCCGCGTCGCGTCCACCGGATCTCCTGGCAGAGCAGATACACGTCGTCGCCCGGCACAACCATGTTCCGGAACGAGCACTCGTCGATACGAGTAAATGCCGCGGTGAGCTGCTGCTTTCGCCTGGCGTTGTACAGATACACCGCAAGCTGGGCCGCGGCTTCGATCTGCAGAACACCGGGCATCATCGGGCGACCCGGAAAGTGCCCCGGTACCCAGAACTCATCCGCCCGAGTCTTCTTGATGGCCACGCCCTGCTTGTGATCCGGTGAGTTCCAGACAATCGCGTCCAGAAGCGCCATTTCGCCCCGGTGCGGCAGCCACCCCTCCAACTCCTCCCGACCCATGACGCGCGCCGACAGATCGATCGCCGACAGGTCCAAGATCAGGTTCTTGGGCCAGAGTCCGTCGCTCGGTGATGCGATCGGGGATTGGCTGGAATCAAGCTTGCCCACGGGTGCGGTGGTCATGGTTGGACGAGGTCTCTTTGGAGGAACTCAATCCTTCTTGACCTCGCTCTCGCGGGCCTCGAGCATCCCCACGCGCACCTGCTGGGCCGCGTCCTTGATCTCCTGCATCGACTTGCGCACGCGCGTCTGGGCGGCTTTGTTCCCGCCGACGGCCTTCCGCAGGTCTTCCTCGCACTCGGCGATGATCTTCTTAATGCGTTCAAATGCCTCCATGTCGCCACCATCCTTCCAATGACTGTTCCAAACCCCCGCCAGACCGCTCTTTGAACCGATGCAAGTGTAGTAGCTCACCATCATGCTCGGAAGTGATCTCGGCCAGCAAGGAGTCTCAGTAGTCAGTGATTACCCCTAAAGTCATGCCGGGGGGGCATCAAAATGAGTCGAAAAGTCAGGCAATCTGATCTCAGATCAGCCCTTCGCGATGGTCAGTGCACGACCTGCGGCAGGAGCTTCTCCAGGATCTCCAACGCCGCGTGAACGTACTTGGGATGCCCTTCGTGGTTCAGAAACGCCGGAACGCTCGCGGCCATGAGCACCCTTCGGATGTTGGCGAGCATCGCGTAGTCCTCGCCGTGGAGCATGTGGCGTTCTCGCATGACTCTGGCCATCTCACTGACGGGCTTCACCCCCCGGAGCAGATCGGGCTTGGCCCAGTACAGGCGTTCGAGATAGACGGCATCCTCAACCCAATGGCCAGGATGGACCAGCGCAAGGTCGATCAGAACGCAGCCATCACCCGGCTTGGCGCCGGGTCGACGGAGGGCATTGCCAAAGTGCAGGTCGCCATGGCACCAGGTGGTGATCGGGCGATCATTCCATCGACGGATCAGCTCGCCAAGGTGGCGCTGGACGGTGCGGATCGCGCCGTTCCAGCGTTGTTCCTCGGCGATCCCGTGACTGTGGGCGATCTCGCGGCCCTTGGCGATCAGTGTTTCCCAGTCCTTCTGCGCCGGTGGTTCGGCGGACGCGATGTCCCGGGCCTTGCCCGCCGCGTCGTACCAATGCACCGCTGCGTGCAGCAGTTCGCGTGGGGCGTGCTCATCCAGGTGCGCACTCAGCGGCGTAGGTTCCAGGCGTTCTTCAATGATCCAGGCCAGGTCATAGCTGCCCAGCGTTGTGCCGGCGGCCAGAACGCGCGGAACAGATTCACAGACGCGCGTGCCATCTTCGCGCACGCCGCCGACGGCGGTCGTCCAGCGGTGTTCCAGGGGCCCGACGGGCAGCTTGGCGATCACGTCATGGGTCTGGCCATCGGGCGTGGTGAACGTCGCCAGACCTGTCGACGAACCTCCCGCCTGCCATGCGGACGTGAACCAGTTGATCTGGCTCAGACGCCCATCACACGCGGCGATGAGCAGAGGTTCGAGCATGGCTCCCAGCGGGCGATCGGCGTCGCGCGTGAGCTGGGAATGGGGTGGATCGTTGCCCATGCGAAGGAGAGGGAATCCTACAGGATCAGGCCAGATCGATGTCGCAGACGCGCATAGCCCCCGGGCCAAAGGTGATGACATTCTTGCCTTGGCGCTTGCTCTGCAGAGCCAGCGCGTCGGCGCGTTCGAGGAGTTGCTCGGGAGTCGCTCCGTCCCATGGGAAGGTTGCCAGCCCGGCCGAGATCGTCAGCGTGCCCGGGGCCTGGTCCATGAGCCGGGGGAACCGGTGCTCGCAGACCTGCTTCTGAAAACGACTGGCGATCTGGGCGATCGAGTTTGGCCCGAGCGGAGCCGTGGTCCCAGGCTTGCGCGGGCCTTCGGGGTCGTGGAAGATCACGGCGAACTCGTCGCCGCCGATGCGGCAGACGCGATCGGTCGGACGAATCACGCTTCCCAGGAGCTTCACCATCTCGGCAAGAATCTCATCGCCCGCCGCGTGCCCGAAGCGATCGTTGTACGTCTTGAAGTTGTCGACGTCGAAGACCATGAGCGAGACGTTGTTCCGCGCGTCTCGCGCGTGTGCGAGTGCGGCGGCCAGATACCGCGTGAAGTATCGGCGATTCCACGCGCCCGTCAACTCATCGGTAAACGCCGCTCGCCGGAGCTGATCTTGCTGGGCCGAGAGGGCGATCCAGCCAGCGAGCCATGGCGCGTGCTCTTCCAGTACCGCCGGGGAGACGCCCTTTGCCGAGAGCGTGCCAAGCACGCGGGATCCACGCCGTACTGTGGTCCCGGCCAGCGGGACAGCCGGCTGAGGATTCGTTCCCGCGACGCGAGCTGGAGCAAAGGTGCAGGGCGAACCGACCACGCGCGAGAGTTCAGCGAGCGCCGCCGCGAGAACGTCCTGACCGGCGAGCATCGCTTCCAGCGGACCCGCCGCGACCGTTGGCTTTGACGTAGAAGTGTCCGAAGTCCGGTCCGGCACCGTCGCACTCGCGACGACCGGCTCGGCAATGCCCCGCACCAGCCGACCCAGAGCAGGTGCTGAGATGGACTCAGGAACAACCCCATCCAGCCCTGCGGCGGATCGACCTGTGCCAGCGCCCATCACGCGCACACGCGGCTCGATCGCACGCAACGCATTCGCAAACGACGCGATCTGCTGAGTCGGCACCGTATCGGCCGCCAGAATCACCGTGGCCGGGCGAAGATCATCCGGAAAGGTCATCTCGGCAAGTTCAGCAATTGCGTCCAGCGGGCCGCGCGCCCGCGCAAGCTCAAGTCCGCGATCCATACGCAGGACCGACTCGAGCCCCGTCCGCCCGACCAGCACCACCCGTGCCTCAAAACGAGGAGCGAAAGCCCCCGCGCCATCCGAGCGCGGATTTTCACTACTCAATGGATTTGAGGTGGTCATCGCCGATCACCCCCTCCACGCGGCCCTGGCAGGGGGGGCGCTGGCGGATCATCCGAGAGCAGCATCCGGAGTTCTTCCTCCGAGAGCGGTCCGCCAACGCCTGTCGGGGGGCGATGCTGCGCTGGCTCGTGGACATCTTCGGTTCCCACCAATCGCATCTGCGGCGGCCCGCTTGATGTGGGCAGTGGGCGGGGTGCGACGTCCGGCACTGGGCGCGTGTGGATCACCGGCATGGTCAACGTTGGTGGTACAATCTCTCGCACACGCACGGGCGAAGGCGCCGGTTCGGGGGATGGATCAGAACTTTCGCCGCGCCATGCTTGCACATCTCCTGAGACGACGCCGCGGAGCTTCGGGTTCGCGCTCCGGTCATAACACCACAGAGCGGTGCCGGGGGCGTAGAGCTCGATGGCATCGATGACGCCGGGAATCTCGGCGAGCTGGGTGGGCTGCACAAGCACGAGGACCACGCCATTTGGCCCGCGCAGCGTTGCGGCAGTCGTCGCCGGTGCGGCGAGGCGGTGGGCGCGCTGAAGTTTGCATACCTCGGCGAAGGCGGCGTAGGCGTTGGTGCAGACACGCATGCGACCGATGCGGCGTGAGAGACTGGTGAGCAGCTCGCCGGGAAGCTCAGCCGCGCCGGCATGCCAGATCACGCAGGTCAGCGGGTTGGAAGCGGCGATGGTGCCGGGGGTCGGCTGGCTCATTGTGCCAATTCTAACCCGTTCCCAAGCCGGACCAACATCGGGGGTGTGAGATCGTGGCGCGTTGGCAAAGTGGGTTGGGTTAGGCGTCCAATAACGCCCGGGCGATCCGGGTTGCGCCGTCGGCGGGACCGAGCTTGTTCAGATTCAGGCGGAGTTGCTTCCGGTGTTCGTCGGAGGTGAGCAATTCCAGCAGCGCCGGGCCGTTGCGGGTGATGTTCTGCGCGGGCTCGATCAGATCGACACCGAGGATCGAGCCGCTGCATTCGGTGAGTGGGGCGGCGTTGTGCTTCTGGTGCTCGTCTTTGTGGTGAGGGAAGGGGAGCAGCAGGGCGGGGACGCGGTTGACCCAGATCTCAGCGACATTGCCCGCGCCGGCGGTGCAGACGGCGGCGTCGGCCGCGCCCCACCAGAGCCCCATGGCGTCGCTGAACGCGTGGACCGAGGCGTGGACACCAGCCGACTGGTACGCGGCGCGCACGGCGTCTTCGAACTTTCGGCCGGTCTGGTGCAGGATCGTCCATCGGTCGTTCAGGGCCTGTTTTCCCCGCGGGGAACCCGCGAACGCGACCAGAAAATCGTTGAGCGAGCGCAAGCCCTGGCTGCCGCCCGTGACGACGAGCACGCGATGGCCGTCGGGAATGCTGAGCGATCGCCTGCACTCTTCGGGCGAGAGCGTGGTGCGGGCTCCAGCGCGGACGATGGGTGGAACCTGAACCCAGCTTGCGGCACGGGCCGAGCCGGGAAGCACTCTGGCGGCGGTGAAAACACGATCCACGCGACGCCCGAGCCAGCGATTGGCCTTGCCCGGTACGGCGTCCAGGTTGACCATGGTGGTGGGCAGCCCGAGTTTTCGAGCCGCGGCAATCATCGGCGCGGCGACGAAGCCGCCCATGGCGACGACGTGGACGCCGGTGTCCAGTCGAGCGGTTCGTGCCGAGGTTTGCAGCTCGCGAAGCGTGGTGCAATTCTGGCGCATGGCCTTGCGCCAGCCGAGGACGAAGCGCCAGAGGCCCGAGGGTCTGGCATACAGCGGCTGGGCCGGGGAGGGAATGAAGGACTCGCCTGCAGTGGTGAGAATCGTCGCGTCCAGCGGCCTGCTGGAGCAGACGAAGACGATGCGAGGCGGCGTATCGGCGCTCAGCCGTCGCATCTCCTCGGCGATGGCGAGCCCCGGATAGATGTGTCCCCCAGAGCCGCCGCCGGCAAAGACAAACGTGCGTGCCATGCGTCAGTCTTCGCGTTTCTCGGCCCGGTCGGTCTCGTCGAGCCATTCGCGGGCGGAATCGGTGATGACGACGTCTGGAGTGGTCGCGGGTGGTTCAGCGAGGTCGCCAAAGAGCAGGCCAGTCTGATCGCTGTGGCGGCGCGATGTGGGCTTCACGGGCTTGGCTGCTGCGGGAGGTTCGGGTTCTTCCGCCTGCGGGATCGTCCCGGGTTCTTCGATGATTGTGTCATTGGCGAACTGGGATGCTTCGGGTTCGGCGGGCGCGTCAATCACATCGTCAGGCGTTGCCTCCGAGATGCTCTCGGGCATTGCGGTGCGCGCCGACGGGTCGGATCCGGCGTCATGAGACTGTTCAGCAAACGCCGGGGTCGCCACGGCGGAAACGGCCATCGCGCCCAGCATCTGAACGCTCGGCGCGGTGCGAGGAGCTTCGTCATCGCCTTCAACCGCGGAGTCACTGCGGTGGCGATCCATCGAGATGATCAGGCCGAGCGCGGCGGCGGTCAGAATCCACCCCGTGCCGCCGGAAGAGAGCAGGGGGAGCGCGATGCCCTTGGTCGGGCCGAGCCCGGTGACCACGGCAAGGTTGATGACGGCCTGAATCCCGATGGTCGCCATCACGCCCACGCCAAGCAGTTTTAGCAGGGGATTCGTCTCACGCCGCGTGACGATCCAGACGGCCCAGATGAGCGAGCCCAGGAGAAACAGCACGATGCCCGCGCCGGCAACGCCCAGCTCTTCGCAGACGATTGCGAACAGGAAGTCGGTGGTGTCTTCGGGGAGGTAGCCGAACTTCTGCAAGCCGTGGCCCAGGCCGCGCCCGAAGATCTGGCCCCCGGCGACTGCGCTCATGGATTGGATCATGTGGAACCCCTTGCCCTGCGGCTCAAGGTAGGGGTTCAGGAATGATTCGATGCGGTGCATGCGATACTCGTTGGTCACGATCGCCAGCACGCCGAGCGCCAGCGGCACGGGCATGAGCACCAGCATGTGCCAGAACCGGCACCCCGCGGCAAGGAGCATGACGCCCGCGGCCGCCGCCACCAGCGCGCCAGTGCCGAGGTCTTCCAGCACGATCACGCCCGCGACAAGTCCGACGGCGGCGAGCGCTGGGGCGAGCCCGAGCCAGAAGGACTTCATGCGGCGAGCGTGTCGAGCGCCGTACCAGGCAACGAGGGCGAGCACGCCCCACTTGGCGAGTTCGCTGGGCTGGATGGAATCAAGCCCGGGCAGGTGGAGGGTGATCCAGCGGTGCGAGCCGTTGCGCGGGCGCTCGATGCCCGGGACATACACAAGAATCAGGATGGTCACCAGCCCGAGCACGCCGAGCCAGAGCGGCCAGAGCTTGGCATACTCGCGGAAGATCGCGGCGAACCAGCGTGGCGAGAACAATCGGGCGTCAATGGCGGTGACGTCGTCGGGCGCGGAGGCCAGCCGAGAGCTGCGCAGCCCGCTGGGAAGCAGTCGGCGAATCGGAAAGAACGCGCCGATCGCCATGGCGAGCACGGCGAGCCCGGCATAGACGGTGGATTTGGACAGCAGAATGCCGTCGATGGTGAGGGGTTCTTTGGGATCAACGCTCATGCCCGCGCTGTTCACCATCACAACACCGATGGTGAGCAGCGCCAGAGCGCAGAGAGCAACAGCTTGGCCGGGGCGCAACATTCGGGGGATATCGACCTGCGCCGGAAAGCGACTCGAAAACCTGCGCCGGGTTTGTCAGGGTGTGGTTGCGGGCTCGGAATTGGGCTTGGCTTGGGGGTCGGCGGGGTCCAGAGCGGGCGGGGCGAATCGCTTGGGGTCCAGAACGTCGGCCCAGGCCTTCGGCGGCGAGGCGAGCAGGGACCATGCCTTGGGGAGCGATGTGCCGGCGTGGTGACGCACGAACGCGGCACCCGACTGATAGACGCTGGCCGAGGGCGAGCCGTGCAGATCGATCGGCGGAGGGGGCGGTGTGCCGGGCGTGGTTCCAGGAGCGGGCTCTTCGACGCCGGTAACGAGACCATTGAGGACCATGTTGGCGGTGGACCACCCGAGGGTCTCGGCAAGGGCGTCGGTGACCACGACGGCGTGCCCTTCGCTGACCGCCATGAGGCACTTTTCGGGTTCGCCGCTGAGGGCGTCCAGCCGAACCGCGAGGTCGGCGGTCTGGTCCTGGAGTGCGTGGACCAACTCGTGTGCAAGGGCAAGTCGGGTGATTCGACGGATCGTTTCGGGAGACCAGGCCCGCTTCTTTCCCAGCTTTTCGGCGGTCTGGGGGATGACCAGGATGACCTTCTGGTCGTGGTCATACAGCCCAAGTGTTCGTGCGGCGACGCGATAGGCCTGGCTGCGCGTGCGGACGGTCATCTCCAGATCGCTCATGGGCGTGCCGTCGCGCTTGACGTTGGCCCGCATGCGGATCATGGCCTCTCGCATCGGCTTGGCGAGCGTGGTGGCGAGATCGTCTTCGGAGACAACGCGGATCGGCGGGAGCTTGGTAAAGGATCGGGCGGTGAGCCGCTCGATCTCGGGGGCGGCCAATCGAGCCCAAGGATCAAGATCGAGCAGGTCGTTCTTGATCGGTTCGCTCGCGTTGGCGGCGGGCTGCGCGGGGGGCGTCGGCGGTGCGGGCGGGTCGGGGTCGGGCGTTGCGGTCGCGATCAGCAACGAAGTGAAGATGGCGGGCAGGAGGGTCAAGCCGGGCTCCAGGGCAGAATGATGTGCGGCAGGGTCATGGTGTGTTCGTGCGTGTGGCGGGGTGGAGCAGTCGATTCCCGGCTGCGCCGAGAAACTCGAGCGCGGAGCCGCCGAGGAGTCGATCGAGCGCGGATGGGCTGAGGCCGGGCATTGATCGGATGAGTTCGCCCGGGCGATCTTCGCCGAGCGGGAAGGGATAGTCCGAGCCCAGCATGATGCGGTCTTCGCCGATGAGGGTGATGAGTGTGCCGAGGGCGAGCGGATCGTGCACGAGCGCGTCGACGAAGAATCGGGTGGGCGTTGCGTCGGCACTGCGCAGCCACTGCCGGGGCGGACGCTTTGTGCGGGTCTGGCAGAGATCCGGGCGCGCGTGGAAGCCGTGCTCGATGCGGCCGATGGTGCCGGGGAATGAGCCGCCGCCGTGGGCGAAGCCGATGCGGAGCGTGGGCAGATCATCCAGCATGCCGCTCATGAGTACGTGGCTGAGGGCCAGGCAGGTCTCGGCGGGCATGCCGACGAGCCAGGCGGCCCAGAAGTCGGCGTAGCGCGGCTCGGCGAGGGGCGGTGCGGGGATCGATGGATCGCTGCGGGCCGTCTGACCGAAGCGGGCGCCGAGCATGTCCCATGGATGCACGAACACGGCGGCGCCGAGCGCGGCGGCGCGAGCGAAGAAGGGGCGGAGCGCAGCGTCGCCCAGGTTTCGACCGTTCACGTTGGTCCCGATCTGCACGCCGGCGAAGCCGAGCTCGCCCATGCAGCGTTCCAGCTCGCGCGTGGCGAGATCGACATCGTTCAAAGGCACGGTGCCGAGGCCCGCAAAGCGGCTTGGCGTCTGGCGGCAGACCTCGGCGAGATCGTCGTTGAGCCAGCGCGCGATCTCGAGTGTGTCTTTGGGGCGGGCCCAATAGCCGAACATCACGGGGACGGTGCTCAGCACCTGGGCGTCGACGTTGGCAACGGCCATGTCGTCCAGCCGAGCGTGCGGATTCCAGCAGTTTTCCTGGATGGTGCGGAAGCTGGTGGTGCGTGGCGTGCCGCGGTCATCGATGGCGGCGCGTCCGTGGTCGTCCTGCTCCACCCGCAGCATGGTGGCGCAGCGGGCGCAACCGGCGGTGGCCGGGTGCTCGGCGAGCTGGATCCATCCGGCGTAGCCGAAGCGGCGTGTCCAATCGGGCCAGGCCGAGGGACGCGGGAGGATGTGGGTGTGAACGTCGATGGTGGGCATCGCACGCAACGGTATCAGGATCGCGAGCGCGGCCGGGTTGACGCGGGCTTGGCACCGCCGCGCGGTTTGCCGGATGTGCGGGCCGTGGCCTTGACCTTGCCGCCCTTGAGCTCGATCGCGCCCGCGCGTTCGATCACGTGGCCGCAGGCGGTGCACGTGCGGCGTTTGGCGGGCCCGCCCCAGAACGCTTCCATGATGATCTTGAGGTCTTCGTCGATCTTCTTCAGCCGCCAGCGCGCCTCGTGGACGAGATGGTCGCACTTGGGGCAGTACCAGCGGAGCCCGTCAAGCTGGCCCTTGGGCCGCGGAAACTCGATGATGAGCCCGAGCGTGTTCGCCGGGCGCTGCGGACGGTGCGGCACCCACCGCGGGAGCAGGAAGAGCTCGCCCTGCTTGATGACCACATCCCGCGGCGGCGAGCCGTCGAGCGGGCGAATCCGCACGGCGATCGTCCCCTTGAGCTGATAGAACAGCTCTTCGGTCGGGTTCAAGTGATAGTCGTTGCGCGTGTTGGGCCCGCCGGAGACAAAGGCGACCATGTCGTCGCTCTCCACAAACAACTGCTTGTTGCTCACCGGCGGCTTGAGATGCTTGGCGTTGGTGCGGATCCACTTGGCCAGGTCCAGCGGCGGATGCACGGGCTGATCAACATGGTCGGCGGGCGAGGTGGGGCCGAGGCGGGGCATGGTCATGCTCCTGATGTGGGCGACGGACGCGAGCGATGCCGCAGCATACCGCGCGATGGGCTCTTTGGAAGACAGGAACGCGGAGAGATGCGGAGGGGGGCGGAGAAGCGCGGAGAGATGGCCTTGGGTTCGAGGCATCGAGGCGGGGGATCAAGGCATCCACGCAGAGGAAAGACAAGAGGCGCAGAGCAACGCAGAGGGATGGTCCTGGGTTCAAGGCCGGGATTCTCTGGCTCGATCCCACACGCCTCCCTCCGCGTTCCTCCGCACCTCCCTCCCCCCCTTCGCGTTCCTGCCTTCCTTCGAGTCCTTCGCGCCGTTCGCGTTCAAACCCAGCCTTGAAACGATCACCCCTGCCGTCGCGCAGCACAACGGCCCCAGCATGTGCCGGGGCCGTTGGAGGTTCTGCATGTGCTGTCGATGATCGGGGCGTTAGGCCGCGATGGTCGCCTGGGCCTGCTCGCTCCACGGCCCGCGCTCGCCGGTGGGGCTGACCCATCGCATCCAGACATAGTTGACCTTGCCGCCGTCGGCGGAGTCAAAGTTCATGACGTACGGCGCGTTGGTGTCCACGGCGACGAAGCGGAGGTCGGCCTCGCCAGCGGGGGGCGTGGTGCCGACCTTGTTCCAGATCTCGACGCCCATGACGCCCGCGGGCTTGGCCTTGCGTGTGGGCGTGGCGGAGTCGACAAAGCGGAGGGTCTGCTGGAGGCGGTTGCCGCACTCGATGGAGCAGATGGGGGCCGTGGTGGGCGCGCCGATGGGCGTCGGGGCCTGCGCGACGGTGATGCCGAGCGACGCCTTCTCTGCATCGCTCACCACGGCGGACGCCTGCAGCCGGCGCACGAGCGGCCGGATCACCGCGACATACGCGGCCCGGGCCTCGTCCTTGGTCTGTTTCGCGGCCTTGGCCGCGTTGACGGCGGTGACGTGGGCCGGAAAGGCGGTGGCCCAAGCGGTCTGCGCGGCCGTGATCGGGGCCATGTCCGGCGCGGTGAGCCCGAGCGCGGCGAGATTGGCGTTGGCGTAGGTCACAAAGTTGGATTGCCAAGCCTGAAACGACGCATCGGGGCCGGGGATGTAGTCAGCCATGATTCAGTGTCTCCATCAATGGATTCGGCGGCTTGCTCGTGCTGCCCTGCACACGCTGCGCTGGGGCGTCAAGCCGCTACCCAAGCCGTCAATCGGCACGCGGAGGACACTTTCGGTTTTGTCGGCAAGAGAAATGCTCGACTTCACCGGCCCCAGGAATTTTCACCACAGAGACACAGAGCACACCGAGTCGGAACATATATGAGGATGAACCGCCGCGCCTCTTCGCCCCGCTCCGCTCACTCTTCGCCCCGGAGGGGCGCCGGGCTGTAGCCACGGGTGGAGCGCAGCGCAACCCGTGGACAGCGTGAATCACCCCGACCCGCCCCGGCAGGGGCGGAGGAAGCTCCCGTCCACCGACACCCGCTCAACCGGGACTGGTTTCCAACCTATCCGTCACTGTGTCGCGCTGATGCAGAGAGGGCGTGCCGCCCTCTCCGCACCTCTCCCTGCCCGGAAGAGAACCGCCCGCCGCGATCGTCGTGCATTCCGAGTGCCTTGAGCGGGGGTGCCGGGGGCGGCAGCCCCGGCATTGGCGGTGAACTGACCGTACAATGCCGTCCAACCAACCTCAATCTTCGGAGACAGGATGTCAAAGAAGAAATCACCCGTCCTTGCATACTTAGAAGGCCTGCATGATGTGCACGGCACCGGCAAGGCCACGGCCGAGCAGTCCTACAAGAGCAAACTCGAAGCCTTGCTTACCGCAATAGGCGAGGACTTCGACCCGGAACTCTTTGCGACGATGGAGCTGAAGCAGGAGGGCGCGGGCCAGCCGGACCTTGGCATCTTCGAAAAGAAGTCGGGGAATCTGCGGCTGGTTGTTGAGGTCAAGGGCACCAAGGACAACATTCATGACACCGCCTCCGGGGACCAAGTGTCCAAGTATTGGAAGCGCTACGGCTTCGTGCTGGTGACCAACTTTCGAGAGTTCGTGTTCGTCGCCCGCGATGCCGAGACGGGCGAGGCCAAAGTCGAAACCCGCTATCGCCTGAGCGCGACATCCGAGGCTTTCTGGAGGGCCAAGCCTGCCAAGCTCGCCGAGGAACACGAGCAGGGGCTGACGGACTACCTCGAAGGCGTCTTCGCTCGCCCTTCGCCCATCGTCAAGCCCAAGGACTTGGCGGCGGACTTGGCCCGCCACGCCCGCGAGGCCAAGCGCCGGCTCGGTCGGCACTCGATCGACGACTTGAAGCCCCTTCAGGAAGCCTTCGAGCGGACGCTGGGGTTGACCTTCACCGACGAACAGGGAATGCGGTTTTTCCGCTCGTCGCTCGTCCAGACCTTGTTCTACGGCCTGTTCTCGGCTTGGATGCTCTGGAAGGCCGGGCTGCCCAAGGGCAGGAAGCCGCCCGCGTTCGACTGGCGGCGCGCGTCCGAGCACTTGGACTTGCCACTGATCGCCAACCTCTTTGACGAAGTCGCAAAGCCCACGCGACTCAAAGACCTCGACCTTCGGGAGACGCTCGAATGGGCCGCCGCGAGCCTCAACCGCGTGAATCACGCCGAGTTCTTCGCGTCTTTCGACGCCGACCACGCCATCACGCTCTTCTACGAGCCCTTCCTTGAAGCGTTCGACCCCGAACTCCGCGAAGAACTGGGCGTGTGGTACACGCCCCCGGAGATCGTGCGCTACATGGTCGAACGGGTGGACCACCTGCTTCGCTCGGAACTCGGCATCAAGGACGGATTGGCCGATGACCGCGTGTTCGTGCTTGATCCCGCCGTCGGTACCGGCTCGTTCCTGCTTGAAGTGGCCCGCCGCATCCACGCCACGCTCGACGATCAGGGGCACGGCGCGCTCGCCGTGTCGAAGGTGAAGAAAGCCCTCTGCGAGCGCGTCTTCGGGTTCGAGATTTTGACCGCCCCCTACGTGGTCGCGCACCTGCAACTCGGCATCCTGCTTCGCGGACTCGGCGGCAAACTCGGCAAGGATGAGCGGGTAAGCGTCTACCTCACCAACGCGCTCACGGGTTGGGAGCCGCCCAAAGGGGCCAAAGGCACGCTGGCCTTCGGGTTCTTGCAAGACGAGCAGGACCGCGCCGCCAAGATCAAGCGGGAAGCGCCGATCCTCGTGGTCCTGGGCAACCCGCCGTACCGGGGCAACAAGGGCGTGGCCCTTGACGAAGAGGGCGACTTGATCCGACCGTACAAGGAAGGGCTGAACGAGCGGTTCGGCATCCGCAAGCAGACGCTCGATGATCCCTACATCCGCTTCTTCCGATTGGCCGAGCGGCGCATCGGCGATGTGGGGCGGCGCGGCATCGTGTGCTACATCAGCAACTATTCGTGGCTCAACGGCATCCCCCACGTCCTCATGCGCGAACGCTTGCTCCAAGGGTTCGACACCATCTACGTGGACAACCTCCACGGCGACCGCAAGGCCAAAGAGCGTGCCCCGGACGGCGCGGCCAGCGAGACGGTGTTCGCCATGCGGGGCACATCGCCCGGTATCCGGATCGGTACCGCCATCGCCACGATGGTCAAGAAGGGAGCCGGAGACAAGAAAGCCAGCACCGCTACGGTGGCCCGCGTCGAGTTCCGCGATTTCGACGACGCGTCCGCCGAGAAACGCCGCGAGCGGCTTCTGGCTTCGGTCAAAGACCGCAAGGAGGGCAATCCGCGCGAGGCCGCGCCCACGCTGGAGGGGCGTTGGTCGCTTCTTCCCACCCGACGATCGGCCCAGTGGATGGTGTGGCCCACTTTGCCCGCCTTGCTCGGCGAATCGTTCAAGGGCGTGCAGCCGGGACGGGGCCGGGCACTGGTGGACATGGACCGCGCACCGCTGGAAGAACGCATGAAGGCGTACTTCGACAAGTCCGTGTCGGACGCGGACCTTGCGGAAGCCTGTGCCGACTTGATGACCGACGAAGCGGGATACGAGGCATCTTCCGTCAGAGCCCAAGCAAAGGCCAAGAAGCTCAAGTACGATCCAAAGAAGGTCGTGCCTATCGCATGGCAACCCTTCGACACTCGCTACATGTTTGATGAGGACAGGCTGAAGCTCGTGCATCGCCGCCGTCCCGAGTTCGCCGAGAACGCCTTCCCGGAAAACCTTTTCCTCGCGTGTACGCAGAAGCCCCGGCACGAAGAGTTCCCGATTCCAGTCGTCACCGAGCACATCGGCTCGTACTACTTCTTCGACCCCTACGCGACTTACTTCCCGATGCGGCGTCGTCACGAATCGCTCATGGGCGAATCCATCGGCCCGGGGGTGGAAGAGAGGTGGCTTGAACGCATCTGCGAGGCGCACGGTGTCAAGGGCCGCACCAAGGACGGCCACGGCTGGACCGATGCCGCACTGAGCCACAACGACGAGGTGTTCTTTCACTGCATCGCCGCCCTCGCCGCGCCCGCCTACGCCCAGCAGAACCACGACGCCCTCCGCGTCGATTGGCCCCGCGTGCCCGTGCCGACCGAAGCCAAGACGCTCGTCACCTCCGCCAAGCTGGGCCGTTTGGTCGCGGACCTGCTTATGCCGGGCCGGGCCGTCGAAGGCGTTACGTCGGGCAAGATTCGCGCCGCCCTCCGCTCGCTCGCGGTGCCGTTCAAGGTCGGCGGCGGCCAGATCGACCCGGACGAGGACATGATCGTGGACGGCGGTTGGGCGAGCGTGGACAAGCAGGGCCGCGTCTCGATGCGCGAGGGCAAAGTCACGCCCAACGACGCCGATCCCGAAGGCGCGGTGGACGTGTGGATCAACGAGCGCGTCGGTTGGCGCAACGTGCCCAATGACGCGTGGGCGTTGACGCTCGGCGGTTATCCCGTCGTGAACAAGTGGCTTTCGTACCGGGAAAAGGCGATCCTCGGTCGCCCGCTCACCGGCGATGAGTTGGTCTACGTCTCGGAGATCGTCCGCCGCATCGCCGCACTGCTGGAACTCGCCGACGACTTGAACGCCAACTACGCCGCCTGCGCCAAGAAGACGATCCCACTCAAGTAAGCCCCCTCTGCCCCTCCGGGGCAGTCCCGCGCGGGGGACACGCTTTCCACGGGTTGCGCCCGCAAAGCGCGGGCTTCACCCGTGGCTACATCCCTGCGCCCCGTTGGGGCGAAGACGACAAACATCGGTGCCGGTCTTTCCCGCGCAGCGGGTCCTGCGGACGGCGTGTCGATGCCCTACGCCGCCACCGTCGCCGTCGTGATCTCCGACCACGGCCCCTTTTCGCCGCGTGTGTTGATCCAGCGGGCCATGTAGACGGCGGTTTTTCCGCCCTCGCCCGCCTTGAACTCGGCGCGGAAACTCGGGCGGGTGGTCATGGTCAGGAACGTGAAACTACTTGGATCACGGGCGGGGTCGGTCGGCGCGGGGGTGTCCGCATTGGGGGGGGCGACGAGTTTCACCCACACCTCGGCCCCGAGCACGCCCGCGGGCCGGGCGCGGCGGGTCGGCGTGGACTCATCCACCAGCCGCAGTTGGTGCGTGAGCCGCTGCCCGCTCTCCACCAGCGCGAGCGGGCGCGACGACGGCGTGCGGGCGGGCGTGCCCTTTGGGGGGCGGATGGTGATGCCCAGTTCGGCCCGCGCGGCGTCGGTCGTTGCGGGGTAGCTCTGCACGAAGCTGACCAGCGGCCGCACGGCGGCGGTCAGGCGGGCGCGGGCGGCGTCTTTGGCGTGGCGGGCGCCCTCGGCGGCGGCCTGTTGCGCGATGTGCGCGGCGTAGGCGGCGTCAAAGTCGCCGGCGGCGTAGAGCAGCTCGTCGAGCGTGCCGGGATCAAGGCCCTGCCGGCTCCACCAATAGTCCAGCGCGGGCACAAAGTGCTGCATGTACGCGGCGTACTCGGCGTCGGAGCGGGGGATGTAGTCGGGCATGCCGCGGGTATCGGCTCAGCAAGCGGGGCACTGAAGCGCTCGGGAACGGGAGAGCCGTTCCTGGGAACGGTCGAGGTGTTCCAGGGGACGATCGAGCCGTGCCTCGGAACGGGTGGGCGGTGCCTCGGCACGGCCGAGCCGGTGCGTGGAACGGTTGAGCCGTTGCTGGGCGCGAGTGAAAGGTGCCAAGGTCCGGGCGAGCTGTTCCGTGGCCCGAGTCGGTTGTTCCTGTGCGGGATGGAACGGTGGAGGAGATGGAAACGCGAAGGGCGCGATGGACGCGAAGGGAGGCAGGAACGCGGAGGGGGGGAGGGACGCGGAGAGATGGTGTTGGGTTCAAGGCAGGAACGCGGAGGCGAGACGGGAGGGGCGGAGGGACGCGGAGGGATGGCGTTGGGTTCAAGGCAGGAACTTGGAGGAGATGCAGGAGGGGGGAGGGACGCGGAGAGATGGCGTTGGGTTCAAGGCGGGAACGCGGAGGAGATGCAGGAGGGGGGGAGGGACGCGGAGGGATGGCGTTGGGTTCAAGGCAGGAACGCAGAGGCGAGACGGGAGGGGCGGAGGGACGCGGAGGGAGGCGTTTTGGTTTGAGCCAAGGAATCGATGACTTCAATGCATTTGGCTTGAATCCAAGGCCATCTCTCTGCGTTGCTCCGCGTCTCCTGCCTCTCCTCTGCGTGAATGCCTTCATCCCCCGCCTCACTGCCTCAAACCCAAAGCCATCTCTCCGCGCTCCTCCGCCCCTCCCGCATCCCCTCCGCGTTCCCGCCTCGATCCCCCGCCTCAATGCCTCAAACCCAAGGCCATCTCTCTGCGTTCCTCTGCGTCTCCTGCCTCTCCTCTGCGTTGATGCCTAGATCCCCTGAATCAATGCCTCAAACCCAACGCCATCCCTCCGCGCTCCTCCGCCCCTCCCGCATCTCCTCCGCGTTCCTGCCTTGATTCCCTGCCTCAATGCCTCGAACCCAAAGCCATCTCTCCGCGTCCCTCCGCCCCTCCTGCATCGTCTCCGCGTTCAGGCCTTCCTTCGAGAACTTCGCGAACTTCGCGTTCCAATCTCACCGCACCAGCTGCGAGCGCAGGTAGTTGATCATGTCGAACTTGGTGATCAGCCCGAAGTACGTGCCCTGCTTGTCGACGACGATCGCGACGCGGTCGGCGCGGAAGATGGGCATGAGTGCGCTGACCGGGGCTTCGGGGCGGATGGTCTCGAGGCGGCGGGTCATGAAGTCGCTCACGGGGCGGTCGAACGCGCCGCCCTCGCCCGGGTGTTTCTCGTCGCCCCCCCGGCCCCCGCCGTCGATGTTCACCGCGAGCAGGATGTCGCCCTCGTCGACGATGCCCGAGACCTTGCCGGACTCGTCCTTCACGACCATCTGGCTGACGCCGTACATGCCCATGCGCTTGATGACGTTGCGCACCGGGTCGGTCTCGCGGAGGGTGTGGTCCTCGTTGAAGTCGTGGCGGCGGGCGATGAGGTCGCGGAGGTCGTCGGTCTTTTCCCGCTTGATGAAGCCGTTGTCGATCATCCAGAAGTCGTTGAACATCTTGGACAGGTACTTGGCCCCGCTGTCGCAGATGAGCGTGACGACGTTCATGGGGCCCCCCCCTCCAACCTTCTTGTGGGCCGCCATCTTGCGGCAATAGGTCAGCGCGGCGGAGAGAATGCACCCGGTGCTGGAGCCGCTGAGGATGCCCTCCTTGGCCAGCAGTTCACGCGCGGCGAAGAAGGCCTCGGCGTCGGTGACGGCGATCGCCTCGCTGACGAGCTTGAGATCGCAGATGTCGGGCACAAAGTCTTCGCCCATGCCCTCGACCAGCCACGAGCCGGGCTTGACCACCTTGCCCTCGTTCACCAGCGGCGTGAGGATGCTGCCCGCCGGGTCGGCCAGGATCAGCTTGCACGCGGGGTTCTTCTCGCGCAGGAACTTGCCCACGCCCGAGAGCGTGCCGCCGGAGCCGACGCCGCAGACGAACGCGTCGATGCCGCCGACGGGCTCCATCTGCTTCCAGATCTCCGGGCCCGTGGTGTCGTAGTGCGCCTTGGGGTTGTCGAGGTTGCCGAACTGGTTCACGTAGAGCGAGTTCGGGATGGTCTTGGCAAGCGCGGCCGCCATGTCCTGGTAATACTCGGGGTGGCCCTTCTCGACGTCGGAGCGGGTGAGGATCACCTCGGCGCCCATCGCCCGCAGGTGCTGGATCTTCTCCTGCGACATCTTGTCGGGCATGACGAACTTGATGTGGTAGCCACGCTGCTTGCCGACGAGCGCGAGGGCCAGGCCCGTGTTGCCCGCGGTCGCCTCGATGATCGTCGGCGTGGGCGTGGCGTTGGGATTGAGCCGCCCGTCGCGCTCGGCGGCCTCGATCATCGCGAGCCCGATGCGGTCTTTGATCGACCCCGCCGGGTTCATCAGCTCCATCTTGCCGAAGAGCCGGATGTCGGGAGACCCGGTGTCGAGCCTGGAGAGCTCGAGCATCGGCGTGTTGCCGATCATGTCGAGCACGCCGCGGAAGGGCATGGTGAGGGGGGCGTTGGCTCGGGTGGTCGGGGCGGGGCGGGAGGGGGTCGGCATAGCGGGCGGTTTAGACGAGTTGCCCGCGCGGCTGCCGCTGGTGGTTCGCCGAGATGTGCGGGCGGCAAGGGCGTGCGATCAGCCCGTGCCCTTGGCGAGCGCGGCGGCGAGTTCGGCCTGGAGACGCTCGATCTCGGTGGAAAGAGCGGGGGGGTTGTCGGGGCGGATCGCGGATTTGAGCAGCGCGTCGTGCTCGGGACGGGCGAGTTTGGCCTTGAGCGCGAGCTTGACGAGGGCGATGCGCATCTCGGGCGTGTCGTCGGCCTTCAGCGCGTCGTCCTGGACCCGCTGGGCGACGTCGGGCTTGCCGATGGCGAGCTGCGAGACGTAGATCTGGGCGGCTTTGGTGCGGACCGTGTTGCGGCTCATGCGATCGAGCTCGGCCTTGCGCTCCGCGTCGCCGCCCATGTTGGGCATGTTGAGCCAGAGGTCGCGTTCGTTCTTGAGCGTGCCGAGCGGGTCGGGCCAGATCAGCGCGAGATCGGCCCAGCGGCCCCTGTCGATCAGCAACTGATCGATCGTGAACCCGACGCGTTTGAGTGTCGGCCCGCTGTCGGCGTCGCCCTTGATCCGATCGAACCACGCCAGGGTCTTGTCCTGCTGATCGACCACGCCGTTGAGCGCGATCCAATCCAGAAGATCCTCGAAAGTCTTGTCTGGCCCCTTGAGGCGCGTCTCGGCTTCATCACGCAACGCGGCAAATGCCTCCGACGCGGGCTTGTGCACAAAGGCCAGCCGCTGCATGTCGCCGGTCATGAACGAGCGGCGCACGCCGTACATCGAGGGCTCGTGCTCAAGAATGTTCTTCCAGAGCCAGACGTACTCGCTGGTGGCCTGATCGCGCTTGTCGTTGTCGGCGAGATCACGGGCGGCGCGGAGGCGATCCTGCATCGACATCGCGGCCTTGGGCGCTGCGCCGCCCTCGGCGGGCTTCACCTGCGCCTCGTGCTGGCCCTGATTAGGGTTCTTGGCCGAGGACAGGAAGGTCAGCATCTGATCCGCCGTGATGAACCCGACGCGCCGCTGGATCGGCTTGCCCTCCTTGAAGACGACGGTGGTCGGCATCGCCGAGATGCGGTTGCTCTTGGCGTCATCCGGACGCTTGTCGACGTCGACCTGGATCGCCGTGCCGTGCTGCTTGACCCAGTCGATCACCCGCTGGTCGCGCCAGGTGGTCCGGTCCATCTGCTTGCAGGGGCCGCACCACTCGGCGGTGAACTTGACGATCAGCAGATGCTCGCCGGTGTTCTTGGCCAGAGCGTCGGCGAGGGTGAGGTCGGTGAAGATCGGGGGCGGGGCCTTGCCCGTGTCCGCGGCTTTGGTCGAGCTGGTCAGGTCGAGGCGGCTCGACATCGGATCGGGCGCGGGCTGCGCGATCGCACAGACGCTCGTCAGGGTGATCGAGAGCACGGCGGGCAGGGAAAGCAGCATGCAGCACCTCAAGGGTCACGGCGTGAACCGTGCCTGAAAGGATATTCAATCCGAGGCCCGGGCGCGAGCCTAGGCACCTGCGGCGCACGCCCGCTGGAAGTCAAGGGAGTACAACCCGCCACCCCGATGGAACTGGGTGCTCAGTCGTCGTTGGTGCCAGGGCTCGCGCCCAGGCCTCGGATGGGCGTACGCTCCGATCTTGCGTATGAACAAGACACCCACGATCGCTGTTGCCGGAGCCACCGGCGCCGTTGGCCGAGAGATGCTCGAGATCCTTGAGCAGCGGAAGTTCCCGCATGGGACGATCAAAGCCCTCGCCTCGCCCCGCTCGGCGGGACAGCAGCTGCCGTATCGCGGGGGCACGCTGACCGTCGAACCGCTGACGCACGAGTCGCTGCGCGGCGTGGACATCGCTCTGTTCAGCGCGGGCTCGTCGATCAGCAAGGAGTTTGCCCCCGCCGCGGGCAAGGCCGGGTGCGTGATCGTGGACAACTCGTCGGCGTTTCGCATGTCCGACGGCGTGCCGCTGACGATTCCGGAGGTGAATCCGGAGTCGATCCGCAACCTGCACGCCTCGGCGAGCTTGCCCAACGTGATCGCGAACCCCAACTGCTCGACGATCATCCTGCTGATGGCGCTCACGCCGATCCGCCGGGCCTTTGGCGTGGAGCGCACGATCGTCAGCACGTATCAGGCCGCCAGCGGGGCCGGGGCCAAGGGCATGGACGAACTGGAAGCCCAGACCCGCGATGATCTGGCGGGCAAAGTGGTGCGCCCCGGGATCGAGACGGGCGGCGTGTTTCACGAGCCGTACGCGTTCAACCTGTTCAGCCACAACACCGCCGTCGATCCCGTGACGGGCCTGAACGTCGAAGAGAGCAAGGTGATCCTGGAGACGCGCAAGATCTGGAACGATCCCTCGGCGGCGCTGAGTGCGACGTGCATCCGCGTGCCCGTGCGACGCGCCCACGCCGAGAGCGTGAACGTGACCTTGAAGACACCCGCGACCACGGCCCAGGTCCGCGAGGTGCTGTCCAAGTTCCCGGGTGTCCGGGTCGTCGACGATCGCGCGGCCAACCTCTTCCCCACGCCGCTGAAGGCCAGCGGCAAAGACGATGTACTTGTCGGTCGCATCCGCCCCGACGCCTCGCGCTTGCCCGCGAGCGCGACGGCCGCGGACTACGACCAGCCCGCGATCGCGTTTGACCTGTTTATCTGCGGCGACCAGCTGCGCAAGGGTGCCGCGCTGAATGCGGTGCAGATCGCCGAGATGCTGCTATAGGCGACGTGTCCTCATGCTGTTTTGCGTGCGATCCGTGCACTACAGCATTGTGCGGCACACAGAATGTGATCTGTGGTCAGCCCAAAGGGCTGATCGTCAGTAGCCGGGCGTGGAGCGCAGCGACACGCCCGGAAGAAGAAGACGTTTGGGTCGCCGCGGAGGTGGGATCCAGGGCACTCCGAAGGAGTGCTCGCTGTGCTGCTCGGCGGACGCGCATCGAGCACGCCTTCGGCGTGCCATCACAGATAAACAACCAGATGTTTCGCAACACGCTTTCCGGGGGTGGCTCGCAAAGCCTCGCTCACGCCCCGGCTACTGACGATCAACCCTTCGGGCTGAGGACCAAGGTCGGCCAAGCCCAGATTGAAATCACGGTGGATCCCATGCCCGATCGCAACTGGGATCCGTATCACTCGATGCTCCTCGTTGCACAGGCGGGACGCCTGTGCCACCAAAGTCAGCTTTTCGCCTGCCCCTTCAAGCTCATCTCCTTCAGCATCTGCGCCACAAGGGCGGACCATCCGGTCTGGTGGCTTGCGCCAAGCCCGCGGCCCGTCTCGCCGTGGAAGTACTCGTGGAAGTTCACGAGTCCCTTCCACGCGGGATCTGTCGCGAAACGCTCGGTCATCACGCGTGCAGGCGCGGATCGGGTGTCGCCCGTCTCATGCACACCGAAACACGGCCGGTGGCCATCGGCCCCTGGCAGAACGATCGAGCAGAGCCGCCGGCGAAGCTCGTGCGCGATCTCGGCGAGTGACAGTTCCCGCTTCTTGCCGCCCAGCGTGCACGCGATGGTGAACCGCTCGCCGTAGAAGTGGTGGTAGCGGTCGAGCGCCTCGATCAGGAGATAGTTCAGCGGCATCCAGACCGGTCCGCGCCAGTTGCTGTTGCCCCCGAACATGCTGGTGGTGGATTCGCCGGGTTGATAGTCGACCACGTGTCGCTGCCCATCGGGCGTGGCGAGCACGAAGGGCTTGGCCTGATGCACCTTGCTGAGCGAGCGCAGGCCGAAGGGCGAGAGGAACTCGTTCTCATCCAGCACATACTTCAGCACGCGCTCCAGCCGCTCGCGCGAGGGGATGGCCAGGAGCGCGTGCTCATGGCCATCGGTGGTGGACATGAAGCTGACGTGCTTGGCCAGATCGGTCCGGTGCTCCAGGAACCAGTTCATGCGCTTCTGAAAGCCGGGAAGCTGCGCGATCAGGTTCTCTTCCAGCACCTCGGCGGCGAGCAGCGGGATGATCCCGACCATCGAGCGCACGCGCAAGGGCACCGACTCTCCCGCTCCGTCGCCGACGCGCAGATGGTCGTAGTAAAACCCGTCGAGTTCATCCCACAGGCCCTCGGCCTGGAATCCATTCATCGCGTCGACGATCGCGATGAAGTGCTCGAAGAACTTGCTCGCGACGTCTTCATACGCGGGGTCCTCACGCGCAAGCTCCAGCGCCATGCTGAGCATCGTGCCGCAGAAGAACGCCATCCACGCCGTGCCGTCGGCCTGTTCCAGCGTGTGGTCGCCGGGTAGCTTCTGGCTGCGATCAAACACGCCGATGTTGTCCAGACCTAGGAAGCCCCCGCCGAAGATGTTGCGGCCCTCGGGATCCTTGCGGTTGATCCACCAGGTGAAGTTGAGCAGCAGCTTGTGGAACGCGCGGGCGAGAAAGTCCCTGTTGCGCTGCCCCGGTCCGCTCGCGCCGCGGCTGCCGGTGATCTGATACACCCGCCAACACGCCCACGCGTGCACCGGCGGGTTCACATCGCCAAACGCAAACTCATACGCGGGGATCGCCCCCGACGGGTGCATGTACCACTCCCGCATCATGAGCAGCAGTTGTTGCTGGGCCAAATGCGGATCGATGTGGCTCACCGCGACACAGTGAAACGCGAGGTCCCACGCCGCGAACCACGGATACTCCCACTTGTCGGGCATCAGGATCACGTCGCGGGCGTACATGTGCCGCCATTCGGTGTTCCGAGCCCCGCCAACTCCGGTGCGCTTGCGCTCGGGGGGCGGCGGCGGCTGATCGCGATCGCCATCCAGCCAGTCGGCGACGATGAAGTGATAGAACTGCTTGCTCCACAAGAGCCCCGCATATGCCTGCAGCGCGACGTTGCGTTCCTCGGCGTTCAACGTGCCCAGCCGCCCGGTGGAATAAAACCGCTGCATCTCGCCGATGCGGTCGGCGAACGTCCGTTCGAACATCGCGTCGAACGCGCTCAGGCCCATCGCCCGGATCGGATACGACTGGATCGCGCCCGCGGGTGCCACCTGAACGATGCGACACGGGATCGTCATGCTCTCGCCGGGTGCGATCGTCAGGGTGTACCACCCCGCGCATTTGGACCCCATCTGCCGCGGGTTCACCGCACTCTGTTTGCCGTGGATCACGCGGTCGTGGAAGGCGTCCTTCAGGAAGCTCGTCTGGTTGGGCACGCCGAAGCAGCGCTCGGTGTTGGTGTGATTGTCGGTGAAGAGCATCGTCGGCTTTGCTCCGTCCGATGCCCGACCATACAGGATGCGCACCTTGCCGAGCGACTCATGATCTGTCGCCACCTCCGACTCCGCCGTCGGGGATGGCTCGGCGACCAGCTCCATGTGCGGCTTGATCCAGCACCCCTCGTGATTGCAGCCCCACACCCACGTGTTCCTGAACCACGCCTGCGGCAGAACATGGATCGTCTCGACATTTGGCGAGCGATTGGTGATGCTCACCCGCACGAGCATGTCGTCGGGCGTGTTCTTGGCGTATTCGATCATCACGTCCCAGTGGCCGTGGTCGAAGATGCCGGTGTCCTCCAGCTCAAACTCCGGCTGCTCGCGCGTGCGGGCGCGGTTCTCGCTGGTCAGAAGCGCATACGGAAACTCGCGCACCGGATACTTGTAACTCGCCCGCATGTACGAGTGCGTCGGCGTTGAGTTGAGGTAAAAGTACTGCTCCTTCACATCCTCGCCGTGGTTGCCCTCTGGCCCCGTGAGCCCGAAGAGCCGCTCCTTCAGGATCGGATCGCGCCCATTCCACAGCGCGAGCGCAAAGCACAGCCGACACTCGCGATCGGTGATCCCAAGCAGCCCGTCCTCACCCCACCGATACGCCCGGCTCCGCGCATGCTCATGCGGAAAGTACGACCAGCACGACCCATCGGCCGAGTAATCCTCGCGCACCGTTCCCCACTGCCGCTCGGCCAGATACGGCCCCCAACGCTTCCAGTTCTTCTCCCGCTTCAGGTCGGCAATCAACCGATCCCGCTCCGGATTCGGCCGCGGATCGTTACCCGGGCCGCTGGTGAGCTGCTTGGGGATGGTCTGGTCGGGCATTGATGGAGTGTACAGGGTGGCGTGGTTGC
The DNA here is from genome assembly GCA_019750095.1 of Phycisphaerales bacterium. Classification (GTDB taxonomy): domain Bacteria; phylum Planctomycetota; class Phycisphaerae; order Phycisphaerales; family UBA1924; genus UBA4658. The sequence continues at coordinate 32,646 of JAIEOW010000045.1, read as the reverse complement.
GGGCGTTGTGGACCGCGAAGGCAAGCGGGCTGTCGAGACGCAAGGTGGAATCAGCAGGTCACGGAGGTTAAGCAGAGCCGGTCCGGCTTGACCCCGCAAGCGCCAGTGCCGCATTGATGACTCCAAGATGCGAGTATGCCTGTGGAAAGTTGCCGAGAGCAACGTGCTGGGCTTGGTCCCATTGTTCGGCGAACAGACCGGTTGGCCCGGCCTGGAGGAGGATGTCATCGAAGAGCTTCCGAGCGTCGTCCAAGCGTCCGAGTGTGACCATCGCTTCCACCAGCCAACAAGCGCAGATGACAAATCCGCCCTCGGTTCCGGGCAAGCCGTCGTCGCCGCGATACCGGTAGACCGTTGCGCCGTCGCGTAAGGAGCGTTCGATCGCTTCGACGGTCGCCGCCCAGCGCGGGTCAGCAACCGGCACGAGGCCGCACAATCCCACCGCGAGCACCGCGGCGTCCAGTGCCGAAGTTTCGTACGCCCCGGTAAACGCTGCGACCTGGCGGTTCCATCCGCGATCCAGCACCTCCGCGGCTATGCGATCGCGCAGCGCTCGCCACTCGAAGTTGTCCTTTCCCAGCATGGCATCGTGAACAACCAGCGCGCGGTCCACCGTATGCCAGCACATGACCTTCGAGTGGACGTGGTGCCGCCGCGGTCCTCGGACCTCCCAAATGCCGTGGTCGGGCTCCTCCCACCGCGCCTCCACCGCGCGAACCATCGCCCGCACGAGCCGCCAAGCATCGGGAGAGACCGGGACACCACGTTCGGTCATGCTCGCAACCATGTGCGTGACGGGGCCGAAGACGTCAAGTTGCACCTGCTGCGCGGCGGCGTTCCCAATGCGCACCGGTCGGCTGCCGGCATAGCCGGAGAGCCCGCCGATCTCGGCCTCAGACCCGAGTTCCTCACCCTGAACCGCATAGATCGGGCGCAGACGCTCCGGAGAGTCCAGGCGATCCACGATGCCAACGAGCCACTCGGTAAGCTTCATCGCGTGGCCGGTGTTTCCGAGCCGCAGCAGCGCCGTCGCGGCCATCGCGGCATCGCGCGGCCAGCAAAAGCGATAGTCCCAGTTGCGTACGCCCCCGAGTTGTTCTGGCAGACTGGTGGTTCCGGCCGCGGCGATGGCCCCACCTGGGCCATTGCACAAGGCCTTGATCGTGAGAGCACTGCGGGCCAGAACGTCTCGGTGCTGCGCGGGCAATCTCAGTGCTCCCGTCCAGCCGGACCACAGCCGCTGGGTCTGGGCGCGTCGCTGTGGTTCGGGCACGACCGAGGGTCGGAGGTTTGCCGTGCCGTATCGGAGTTCGAGCGTCAGCGATCCTCCGAGCATGCTCAGGTCGGCGATGGCCTCGGCGGTCACATGCACGCCGTCGGCGATGAGCTTCCACGAGAGCCCCGGAGCGTGGAGAACGCATGGATCGCCGCCGGCATCGATCTCGATTCCCTCCGGACGCGACGTGAGTGTCGCCGGGGCTCTTCCGAAGTCGGGTCGGGGTGCGAAGAGAACTCGAACCCGTCCCCGCCCATCGATCACACGCACCAGATCGCTCCGCCCCGCCCGTTGAAAAGCGCGGCCGCCTGAACAGTCCAGATAGTCTGTGACCACGAAGTCACGCCACTGGGTGGACAGAAGCATGGAATCGGCGTTGTACGTCTGGCCCGTTGGTGTCGCGCCGTTCTCGGGCTCAATGGCGAAGTACCCGGCTTGCGGCCCGCCCACAAGTTCGGCAAAGAGCGATGAAGAATCGATCCGGGGCACGCAGAGCCATGTGATCCGAGCCGATGGGGTGACCAAGGCCAGTGTGCGCTGGTCGGAGAGAATGGAGTGGTGCTGGATCGGGACCAGAACGCGCTCGGGGACCCAGCGTTCGCGCTGATCGGCAAGCGCGGCGAGCGCATCGGCAACACTCTCAATCCCATCCACCCGAAACGGTGCCGCCGTCTGACCCTCGCCAACCCGAATGGCCAGATCACTATCGCCAAGCACCGCGAAGGCGTCCTCGTCGGTGAGGTCGTCGCCGAGAAACACCGTGTTCCTGGCCCCGGCAAGGTGTATCGCGCGTTGCAGCGCATCGCCCTTGTTCTTGGACGAAACGCACAACTCAACGACCATCGAACCCATCCGCACCGCGATAGAGGAATCGTTCCGCGCGACCGCCAGCGTGGCATCAATGATCGCTTCGGTGTATGCGGGGTCGGCCCTGCGGTAATGCAGAGCGACCCCAAAGGGCTTGCGTTCCACGAGGCACCCCGGCCAGCGGGCCGCTATGGGCTCAAGCGAGCTCGCGATCTGCATCACTCGCACTTCGGCCTCCGCCTTGCTGGAACTTTCGGAAGCCGATCCATCCTCCGCGCCATGACTTCCGAAGAGTTGAATGCCGGAGATGGTCTCGGTGCGCTGCTTCAGCCATTTCAATGGCCGCCCCGAGATGATCGCAACGGCGGTGCAGGGCAGCCGGGCCAGTCGGGTCAGAGCAGCCATGCAACGTGGATCGGCTCGTGCCTCATCGGGCGACGGAGCCAGAGGTGATATGGTCCCGTCAAAGTCGGAGGCCACCAGCAAGAGCGGTGACATCGCCATCGAGTTGATTCGTGATGGGAGCATGGGCGATCCGGTCTAGTCTGGAAGGGCCTCAAGAAACTCACGTGACCAGTCATGAACATCATGGCGACGCACGTTCGATCGCAGTACGGCCATGCGCATCACTTGATCTTCCTTGAGCATGCGCACGGCGTCGACCATCGTTTTCTTCATGGTCTCCAGATCCCGAGGATTGACCAGCAGGGCGCGTCGGAGTTCGCGAGCAGCCCCGGCAAACTCGCTGAGCACCAGAACCCCCGAGTTGTCGGTTCTGCACGCAACGTATTCCTTCGCGACCAGATTCATGCCGTCACGCAGCGGAGTGACCAGCATCACGTCGGCCGCGAGGTAATACGCGATCAGCTCTTCCCGCGCCAGTGAGCGTCTGAAATAGTGCACCGCGACCTTTCCGGGATGGCTGTACTCGCCGTTGATCCGGCCCACGATCCGCTCGACTTCCTGACGCGTTTCGCCGTATCCGGGAACGACCTCGCGGCTGGGCACGGCGATCTGGATCATGACCACTTTGTTCGCAGAAAGCACGCGCTCTTTCAGCAACTCCTCGAACGCAAGCAGCCGCAGCGGTATGCCCTTGGTGTAGTCCAGACGGTCCACCGCGAGCAGTACTTTGCGACCAGCGAGTTGCCGCTTGATCTCGACGGCGCGGCGGTTGATTTCCGAGGACCCCGCTGCCTGCTCGAACTCGTTCGTTGCGATGGAGATCGGGCAGGCCTTGATTCGGATGACGCGACCCTGGAAAGACAGCTCGCGCTCGGTTCCCTCAGCAGCCACGTATCGCTTGGCGACGCGTACGAAGTTCTCAGCACTGGCCTGCGTCTGAAAAGCGACGACATCAGCTCCGAGCAGCCCGCGCAGAATCGCGCTCCGCCAGGGCAGCCAGGCGAAGAGCTCGTCGGGCGGGAATGGAATGTGCAGGAAAAAGCCGATCCTCGCGCCCGGCTTACGCTCGCGCACAAACTTTGGGACCATCTGCAACTGATAGTCATGCACCCAGACCAGATCTCCCTTGCGATACGCCCGTGCTGTGGCGAGTGCAAAGCGCTTGTTTACCGCCTGATATGGTTCCCACCAGCCCCGATGAAACTCCGGGTTGATGATCGCGTCATGGTAAAGCGGCCAGACGGTCGTGTTGCAGAACCCGTGGTAATACGTCTCGACCTCAGAACGCGAAAGTCCAACGGCCCGCAGGTCGATTTCGCCTATCCGCGCGGGACGCGGTGCTGGCCCGGCACCTCCGTCCCAGCCGATCCAGACGCCGCCGCGTTCGGCAAGCACCGGCTCCATCGCAGAGACCAGCCCTCCCGGGCTTCGCTCCCACCGCGCAGAAGCACCCTTGCCCATCCGCGACGCGGGGAGTCGATTGGCGACGACGATGAGTTTGGAGCGTCCAGGCATGAATCCTTTCGAGAGTGACACTCGTCGCAGAGATGCCCTCAATCAGATCTCTCGCGTGTCGCCGACAACACCTCCGTGCATCGACCGCCACAACTGGAAATGCTCTCGGGCCAGCCCGGCATTTCACACGACACGCCGACAGCCGCGCAACCCGCAACCGCCGGGCGTGGGTTCTCCCTAAACGTCTACCCATAATGATCGAAGGAGTTGCGGAGAGGCTTGCCCGCGCAAGAAAAAACGCTCGGCCGGTGGCGGGTCGGCCGAGCGCTTCGTGCTGAAAAGGCCCTCGGGCGGGGCGTGATTGGTCCGTTCAGCGGCGTTCACTCTCACTCAGGCCACGCTTCGGCCGTCCGTAGCCGTGCGTCCGTGACTCGCATGCGTCCTTGCACGCGAGGCGGCCTGAAAAACGCCGCCGGGGGTCGGGCCGCGAGTCCGTTCGCACGCGGTCGCCGATGGCCTCTCAGCGGTACAAATGGTCCATCAAAGGACAGGGTCTCAGATTGTCAATCCCACGGTTCTGGCCCGTCTCCGGGCAAAGTGGGGGAGTGCTCTCCGCGAGGCGACTTACGCAAGCCCCGGGCGATTCGGCGAACGCTGCTGCACGCGTTCCACCAGTTCTTGCATCGCCTGGAAGCCCTGCGTCATTCCCGCCTTCCAGCGGGTCAGGTCGTGCACTTCAAGGCGGTTGCGGGCGCCGATCACGGCGGCCTCTGACTTCAAGTTGGCAAGCTCCTGATGATGCTTCGGAATGCTGATGCGCCCGGCAGAGTCCATTTCCAGTCGTTCGGCCAGCGAGAACAGGCGTGATTCCAGCTCGGCGGTGTCGCGGTCGGGGGTGAGTGTCAGCGTGCCGGATTCGCCGACGGTGTTGAAGTAGTTCTCGGTGTAGAGCCGAAGATGCCCTGTAGGCCAGGGGATGCAGATCCAAGCCGTGCCGTCACGCTCCTTGGACCACAGATTGCGGTACTTGGCCGGAACAGCCAATCGCTGCTTCCCGTCGATGGTGTGCTCGGAATAGCCGGTGAAGAGCACGGGAGAACCTCGCAGCGGTTGATGGGATTATGCCCCACTTTGCCCCATAATGCAACACTGCATGGGGTTATTCACTCAAAATTTCATGAAAGTGGATGGCCTGTGGACAAAGGTCCGGAAGCGCAAAGGCTCGGCCAGAAACGCGCAAGTTCAGGCATTCCCCGGATTTAGGTGTTAGACTCGGGTTGTTCAGGAGGCGTCATGGCCACGTGGGGACCAGCCCGGGAGTTTGGACGCGACGCCGGGCTTGAAGGGCCGGGCGCGAGTCGCCGCCCGCGCCGCCAGGATCGTTCAGATCGTGAACGCGAGCGTGATCGAGTGCTGCAGATCGTGCCAGAGGCGATCCCTGATATCGAGCGAGCGGTTGGCATGCTGCCAACGTCCTCGTGTCTGATGACGTCGGGGTTTGAGAATCGTCGCTCGGGCATTCTGGTGAGCCGAGTGATGCGATGCTCGGGGTCGCCGGTGTGCGTGTGTGTGGCGGTGCCGATCGGGCAGCGATTGGCGACGCTGATCCGGGACAGCCGAGCGTTTGCGCTGTGCGCGGTGGATCGCGGGAATCGGTTGCTGATGCGCAAGTTCGCCGAGGACGACGGCGGGTTGACCGCACCCTCGACCGCCGATCCGTTTGACACACTGGAAACGATGACGCTCGTCACCGGTTCGCCGATCCTGAAGCGCTCGTCCATGGTGCTGGATTGCCAGGTGATTCGGCACATGGATTTGGAGAGCGACCATGAGATCTATGTCGGGATGGTGCTGAACGCGCGGGTCACCGTACCCGAATCGGCTGGGGGATCTGCCCCTTACAGCGCGATCGCTCCGTCGAACAGACCCGGCGAAGACTCCACACCCGGTGCGTTTGCGCAGTGAGTCCGCGTGCATTTCGTGGTGCAGGGGGCGGGCCGTGATGCGCTCACAGGCGGTGTTGCCTCGGAGGCCGTGAGCAGCAAATGCCGCACTTTAAGCCGCAGGGCTAGGGCCGCCGCTCTTCGTGCCCCCGGCGCGACGAATTGCGGCGAGCAGGCCGAGTTCGAATGCGCGATCTGTGAAGCGTTCCGCGGAGGCCCGAAAGTTGTCGGGCCGATCGATCTTCGAGGCCAGATTGGCGGCTTCGGCGATGCCCGCGGGCGTGGCGGGCTCGGCGATGAATCGGCCGGTGTGCTGATCCTGCACGATGTCGAGCGCTCCGCCCGCGCGGCGTGCCACGACGGGAAGGCCGCAGGCGATGGCCTCGGCGGCGACGATGCCGAAGTCCTCAACCTGCGGAAACAGCAGCACGCGGTGCGAGCAATAGGCCTCGCGCAGTTCCGCGTCCGATACGCGGCCCAGATATCGAATCGTCGCGGATGAACCGGACTGCTCAGCGCGCGCTCGTTCGACATCGGCCCGCATCGAGCCATCGCCGATGATCGTGAGATCGACATTTGCGAGACGCGCCGCGGCGATGGCCAGATCAACGCGTTTATACGGCTCCAGCGCGCCGACGAACAGCCAGTTGGCGCGCGGCGCGGCGGGACCAACGGGCGGCGGGGGAGTGAAATACTCGGTACGCACCGGCGGAAAGAGCACGTCCGCATCGCGGTCATACGCCGACTTGATCAGCCGTGCGGTGTGGGTGGAGTTGGCAATGAACCGATGCACATGCGCGGCGGTTGCGCGATCCCACGCACGGAGATTCGACCCGAAGAGTGTGAGCCCCAGCGATCGCAGCATGCCGGCACGCCCCAGTGCATACTCGTCGGCTTGCGACCAGAGGTATCGCGCCGGTGAGTGGCAGTAGCAGACATGAAGCACACCCGGCGGCGGCTTGAGCCCTTTGATCGCCGCGGAAGATGTCGAGACGAGCAGGTCGATCCGTTCGCGGGCGTGGATCGCCGCGAGCGTGCGTGAAAGCCCCTCCACCGCACGCGGATAGAGCGGGAGCAGCCAGCGGCGCATCGCGTCTTTGCCCGGGAGACGATTCAGAAACGAGGTGCGCTTCGGGATCGCATCGATGGCCGGGGTCAGCGGCCGACCATCATCAAACATGGTGAGCAGCGCGACAATCCTGCATCGTGGACCAAGCGCCCGGGCGATTGCATCGAGCACGGCTTCTCCGCCGCGATAGCCGACAAGCCAGTCGTGGGCCAGCACCACCCGCACATCCGTCTTCGTGGACAGAAGCGGAAGATCCGCGGGATCGGCTTTGTCCAACTCTGGCTGGGTCGGCGCGGCTGGAGGTGGCGGAGCGGGAGGGTCGAGGTCGGAGATGGATCGATGAGCGTCTATAGTCTCTCCGATGCGGCTTGACGGTCTGAATGGCAGCGGAGTGCGGCGGGCGTGCAACAGGTACGCCTGGGATTATGGGCGCGCCGCGACCGCGCTGGGGAAACCGGTCTGTCCGATCATTGACGCCCACGCCCACCTGAACGGTGCCGAGACCTGCCGCGTGTACGCGAAAGTCCGCGCGATGTTCGGCATCGAGCGCACGTACACGATGACGCAGTTGCCCAACTGCGACACGGTTCGGCAGGAAATGGGTTCGAGCGTGCGATTCATCGCGTTTCCGACCTTCATGGCGACGAGTCGCTATCAGGCGTTTCGCGACGGGTACATCCGCGTGATCGAAGAGTTTCGGGATAAGCACGATGCCCGGATGCTGAAACTCTGGGCGAGCCCGCGGCTGCGCGAGATCATCCCCGAGATCGCCGCTCTTCCCTATGGCGCGACCGATCTTGCCGAGGTGGATGCGCCGTGGCGCATCCGCGCCTGCGAGGTGGGCGAGCGGCTCGGGATGATGTACATGATCCACATCGCCGATCCGGACACGTGGTTCCAGACCAAGTACAACGACCCGAAGCGCTTCGGCACCAAGCTCGAGCAGTATGCGGGGCTTGAGCGGATGCTGGATCGGTTTACCAACCCTTGGATCGCCGCCCATATGGGCGGGTGGCCGGAGGACCTTGGATTTCTCGATGGGTTGCTGACACGCCATCCAAACCTGTATCTGGATACGAGCGCGACCAAGTGGGTGGTTCGAGCGCTCGGCGAGCACGATGCCAGCGCGGTGCGAGCGTTCTTTGAGAAGTGGAGCGGGCGGCTGCTCTTCGGCTCGGACATCGTGGTGCAAGAAGACCACCTGAAGCCGCAGAAGACCAGCCAGTCGCCCATGGCCGACCTCGCCGACAGCCCGGAGAGCGCGCTGGATCTGTATGCGAGCCGCTACTGGGCTTTGCGGGCGATGTTCGAAACAGGCGTGGACATGGACTCACCGATCGCCGACCCGGATCTGATGATGGTGCAGCCGACGAAGTTTGACGCCATGAGCGCGCCGAAGCTGCGCGGGATCGGGCTGAGCGACGAGCATCTGCGCGTGCTCTATCGCGGGGCTGCGGAGAGTGTTGTCGAGGCGTGGTGGAAACGCGGAGGGTGAACGCCAGCATGATTGGTTAGGGGAGGCGGCGGAGAGGACGTTGAGCGGTATGGCGAATGGTGTACACACGCACCTCGCGACCAACCACAGCAAAGACAATCCGGTATGGACCAACCAGCGCGTTGCGGAGGAGGCGTCGTTTCGGGTCCTTTTCGGGGGCAACTGGATGGATCGCCGGCATGAACTCCAGCGCATCGATCGCATCAGCGAGGCGTTGTCGCATACGCCGCGCGTTCAGAGGCGAAGCGATTGCGATGTACTCCGAAATCGCCTGAAGGTCTTCAGTGGCCTGTGAGAAAACAGTGACTCGAAATCTGACTGGCATGAATGAGCACGAGCCCCCAGTTAGGCCGATCGCCTCCGCTTGGATTTGATCAAGGGCACACCATCGACGAAGTCCTTTCGAACCTCCTTCCAAGGTCGCCCCAGGCCAAGCTCGGCCTCGCGCTCGCCACGGCGGACCGCAGCGTCGATCTCACGGTCTTCTCGAGCACGAAGTCGGTCATACTCCTGCGCGTCGACAATCACGACCGCGTCTCGACCTCGGATGGAGACACGGATCGGCTCCTTGACCTGTGACAGCGATCCGGGGTCTTTCGCCAAGACCTTGCGAAGTTGGGCCAGGGTTGTTCGACGGGTCTTGCGCGGCAAGCGAACCTCCGAAGCATTTTAGGGCGACTTTGGTGGAGGGGTCGCACCTGATCCGGAACTGCGACCGCTTCCACCACCACCCCCCGGCGGCTTCACGCGAATCGGCATCGGCTTGATCGTCGGATCGGGCTCCATCACCGGAGCGGGCATCTTGCGCACGAGCGATTCAAATCGAGCCGAGAGCGAGCGGGCGAGATCGGGGTCCTGGGTCGCTGAGAATCGACCTGCGATCTTGCCCGCGCCGAGGCGATCGGCAAAGCCCGGGGTGGAACGGGTCAGCCGATAAGAACCGCCGGTCATCGAGCCGGTGATCGACGCATCCCCGATCGAGCCGCGAAGCAGCACGAACCCGCCGCCGGCGTAAAGGCCCATGGTGGGTGAGACTGTGCCGGTCTCGCCCGTCGTTCCAGTGACGACAAGCTGGCGAATCGTCACGTTGCACGCAGTGGCGTCGATCGGGGTGTCACCGGGCGATGGGTCCAGGAAGATGTGCAGATGCAGGATGACTCCCTGCGCGGTTCCCAACATGTCGCGCGGGTCCTCGATCCGCTCCCGCGGCAGGTCGGTCAGGAAGACCTCGGCGGTGTTCTCATCGGTGAACGAATATGCGGCGGTGGTGAAAGTTGGGGCGAGCTCGCGCGACCCATCGGTGCTGACGGCCGTCAGCACTCCGCCGGGTTCAGAGCGAAACAGTGCGCACCCGGGCAGTGCCAGGGTGGTGAGAGCGAGCAGACCGACAACCAGACGGTGCATCATGGGAGCAAGCGTACCGGGTTTTCAGCCCAAAGGGTTCGGGAGCCCGGCCGAGTCGGCGAGGGCGGCGATCGCGGAGCGCAATCGCTCGTTCTCGGCCTCCAGCCGGGTGACCCGCTCGATCAACGATGGGTCGGCGGCCTGAGCCGCGTGTCGGGGCTCGGCGTGGCCCGCCTCGTCCGGCGACATGCTCGGAATCGCGTGCAGACCCGGGCAGATCAGTTGCACAAACAACTTGGCCCGAGAGCCCGGTGGCGGAGGAAGCTCCTGAACCAGCGGTTCGGTGCGTTGTGGGGCCATCAGCGTCTGCAGCGTGCTCTGCACCACATCGAGCGATTCCAGCGGATGCATCCGCGAGGCATTGGTCCGCAACTCGCCCAACGTCTGCGGCCCGCGCAGCAACAACTCCGCCAGAATCACCAGTTGTGGTGTGTCAACCGAGAGCGTCTCGCGAGCGTTGTGCTTGAACTTCGGCACCCGGCTGCCCGTCAGGTTCACCTCGTTCACCAGCCGCTTAGCGCGGAGTGTGTCGATCGCGTCATACACCCGCTCTTCGTCCCATTCGACCACGGGAAGGCGGTTGTTCTTCTGGTTGCAGCCGCTGACCAAGGCGTTCAATGTGAGCGGATACTGCTGAGGCGTGGACTGGGCCTTTTCGATCAGTACGCCAAGCACGCGGCACTCATCAGGCTTCAGAACAAGCATGGCGTGAGTGTATCGGGGTCTTGCCAGTTTGTCGGATGTTTGTAAAGGGGAAGGGTGTTCCGGACCGGGGTGGGAGCCGATGAGCGTGGCTTACGTATGATGAATCTGCGGTGACGAGTCCACAAACGACGCGGAGTAGGACCATGAACATGCACGAATCGCGACGCGCGGCTTGGATGCTTGCAGGGGTGGTTGGTATGGCCTCCGGGGCGATTGGTCAGGCCACGGGGAGTGGTGGGGGGGCAACGCCACCCCCAGTGCCGGCACCCGCGCTGGCCCAGCCCACGTCTTTCCGCCCGGCACCCTCGAGCCCGATCCAAGGCGTCCCGGCCCAGATGCCCAGCATCCGGTCCTTCGGCGGCGATGGTTCCTGGCGCACGCGGCTGAAGACTCCGCCGCCACGCACCGGCGACGTGTTTGTGCCAAGGCCGATCATTCGCCCCGTGGGCGACAACACACAGAGTTCACTTGTGCGCCCGACGCGCGATGTGGTGATCAACGATGGCGTGCAGATCAATCAGAACGGCATCGGAACCACGATCAGCGGCGGCGTGATCACCGATGATTTTCGGGACGGATTCCGTCTCGGCGTGCGGGCCGGCTATCGGTATGGCCGACACCAATCTCCGTACTGGTACTACACCAACGGGTGGTATTGGCCCGGGTACTGGACGTCGTACCAGACCATCGGCCCTGAGCGTGTGTATACGCCGGATCCGCGTTTGCTCGCGTCAAGCGGGCAACCGGTTCAGCAGCCGCAGCGTGAACTGACGCTGGTTGAGCGTGCCGAGTGGTCGCTGTACACAGGTGATGCCGATCGGGCCGTGGATCGGCTGGAAGCGCACCTGGCCGCGGAACCCGACGATGCCGGGGCCAAACGGCTGCTGGGTGTTGCGCTGCTGGAGCAGCGCAAGACCGAGCAGGCGGTCGCCGTGGTGATGCAGGCCTATCTGGATCAGCCCATGTTGGCGCGGACGCCGATCGAAACGGAGATTCTGGCTGGCGGCGAGATGACCCACCGTGCCCGGTTCACCAAGGTGATGGCGATGGCCAATCGCACGAAGACTGCGAGCGCGTACTTCGTCGCGTGCGTGCTGGCCCAGAGCGAGGGTCGCCTGGACATCGCGAAAAAGCTGCTGAAGAAAGCCGAGGAGGCCGGGCTTGCCAAGAGCGTGCTCGACGAGATGCGGCTGGCGATCGCCAAGGGCTGAGCGGGCGGTCCGGAAGACCATAATCCAGAAGCGAAAACGAGAAGGAGGCGAGCGATTGGCTCGCCTCCATTTGTTCGTGCAGGCCGCGGGGCGGGGCGTGTCTCGCCCCGTGTTTCAAACGCTGAGTGCGGTGCACAGCGCGTCGTAGTAGGAACTCGCATGGGCGAGCCCGCCCGGGCGATTGCGCATGAGCCACAGCTTCTCGTGATCAGTGCGGATGCGGGCACACCGGGCCGCAAGCTCCGCTCGCTCTACGGTGGTTGGGTGGGGTTTGCGCATGATCATCGCGTGGTCGCACGCGAAGACGGCTTCGGTGAGCGCGTGCTGGCACTCCGCCGCGATGCGTGCGTCCGTCGAAGCGATGGTTGCCGACTCCAGTTCACCCAGCCGAGCACGCACGGTGGTCCACAGAGGCACGTCCGCCTTGATGCACCGCTCTCCCGGCTTGAGCGCGGCGGGCACCGGCGGGTGCAGGTCGTTGAAGAGTGCCGTGGCGTTGGTGAGCTTCACCGCCTGGCGAATGGGCAAGTCCGCATCGCCAAGTTCTTCCAGCCACGGGCCGAGTGTGAGCGTTGGGTCCGCCAGCACGTGAAGCGAAGCCGCTTGTGCGTCGAAGCTGCGGGCCGCGGGGGCGTTCCACGCGGCATGAGCCGCGTGCGCGATCCCCATCAGCGTGATTGGCCATTGCTGGCGATGGCCCAAATCTCCCCAATCGCATGCGAGATAGCCCGAGGCACCGGCACGCAGGCCCTGCTCGGCCGCGTCGGCGAGGTTGCCACGTCGCTCTGTTGTGCGACCCGTGATGCTCCGCCAGCTCGATGTGCCCGGACAGACCCACGCTTCCAGCCCGGCGTTGCGCAAGAGCGTGACCCACTGCTCAAACTTCTCGGTGGGCTCGTACCACCACGCGAGGCCGAGCATGTTCTTGGGTAGCCGAGCGAGTTGTTCCGGGTGCGAGAGCGCGATGTCGGCCCACATCATGGGGCGTCGATCCAAATCGTTGCAGACCCTGGCGATCGAACAGACAAAGTCGGTGTACAGCTCGGCCCGTGCCGCGGACTCCGCGGTTGCCTCTGTTGAACCGCTGGCCACCAACTCCGCGGCCCGCTTCTTTACCGCCGCGAGCGAACGCCCGAAGCCGACATCAAACGTCTCATCGCACCCGATGTTCACGCTCTTTGAGTGCGGAAAGTTCGGCGTGAGCTGGTGCAGCAGATCAGAGACAAAATCGAGCGATCTGGGCTCCGTCGGGCAGAGTGAGAAAGGTCCGCGCCGCTCCCAGTGCAGGAACTTCCACACGCCGTCACCCTCGATCTCGGAGAGATGCTCATACCTCGGCTGCTTCAGCCAGTGCGCCAGATGCCCGAAGCAGTTCTGATTCGGGCACAGCTCGATCCCGAACCCCGCGCACAACTGACTCAGCCACCGGGCCTCCGACGGCGTGATCGGCGACGCATCCCGCCACGCATCTTCATGACCCGCATATGCGAAAGTGTGCTCGGTGTACAACTGCAAGTGGTTGAACTTCAACGCGCTCATCAGCACCACCAGATCGGTGAGCTGCGCCATCGTCGGCACCTTGTCCCGCGAAACATCCAGCATCAGCCCGCGCACGGCGAACGACGGAGCGTCTCGCACCTCGCCCACAGGCAGAGTTGTGCCGTACTGCCGAATGAGCTGGTCCAGCGTCGCCCGAGCGTGCCGCTCTCCCTTCGGCGTGTTGCCCGTGGCCTGGATCGATTCTGGATGCCGACCGATGCGGAGCGTGTACGCCTCCGGAGAGTCCGAGTGCTTCTGATTCTCAACAGAGAACGGCAAGCTCTCCCGCGTCGGCACCGCTGGAAGCGCGACGCGCTCGCCCGTGAACTCAACATGCATGGGCGTGGGAAGAAGCAGGGGAGCCGACATGGACATGGGTTTCAGACCTTGATGAACCACTGTTTGCGATACAGAACCAGAGCGATGAGCCAGTAAAAGAGAATGTACAGCCCCACCAGCAGAAACGTGCCGAGTGTCGGCGTCGTCCAGTGCTGCAGCCACGCCTTGAACGCGGTGATGGCGAGTGCCGATTCCGGCTTGGCCCCTGCCGCCAGGGTCTGCGGCTGAAATCCGGGCGGCAGAATGACCTGCCACTGCATGAGCACCGTCTTCCACAGAAACTCGGCGAGGAAGTATGCGGCCAGTGCATTCACGCCGAGAATCCGCAGCGGGCTGAGCGATGTCCACTTCTTGATGTCGACCAGCCAGAAGCACCCCGCGAGCAGCACCGCCGCGCTCCCGGCCGTGATGAGAATGTACGTCGAGGACACGAAGTCCTTGCTGAATGGAAAGTCACTGATGAGCCACCACGCGAGTGCGATGACGCAGGCAATCCCGCCGGCACCCGCAAGGCTGGCCGCTCGTCTGCCCATGCCAAGACGCTCATCCCGGAGAATCTCCCCCGAGAGCGCACCCAGCACGACGAGCGATGCGAATGCGAACCCCTGATTGATCAGGGTGATCGTCCAGTTGCCAAACGGCCCGGAGAGCCCGAGCTTGGACCCCAGCGTGTGGTGAAGCGACGTCTTGTTCGCGAGCGCATCGACCCACGTGCCCGAACCCTCGGGCACGAACATCTTCAACGTGCAGAACTTGAACGCCAGCACAAGCACGACAAACGTGAGCCGAGCCCACCTTGGCGTGTGCTGCATGAGCACCGCGAAGAAGTACCCAAACCCGATCAGGGGCAGAATGTCCCAGTGCAGAAAAATGCTCGACGTAATCGGCCCGTTCCACCGTGCCGCCGCATCCCGCGGCAGGTATCCGATGCTTGCCGCCCACAGCAGCGACCCGAGCAGATAGATGATCAAGCCGCGCTTGAACGCCATGGCGATACGCATCCACGCCGCCTGCGCCTGGCCGCGCCCAGAGCCCATCGAGAACGGAATCGCCACACCGACGATGAACAAGAACCACGGAAACACATAGTCCGCGAGTCCGTTGCCCATCCGCCCATCGTTCCACCCCATGTGCGGCATCCAACTCTGTGCATGTTTCGGCGCCCACAGTCCGAGCGAGAACGCAGGGTCCGTCCCACCCACGTTCACCAGGAACATGACGACGATGACCATGCCGCGAAAGGCGTCGAGCGAAAGAAGGCGAGTGGGGGGCATGGGGAAATCACCATATGGCAAATGAGCAAATGGTCAAAAAGTGGCAGAAAGGCACAAGGGTGGTCTCGCCGATTGAAGAGTGCATCAGGTCTGGCTGGTTCTCATTTGGCCATGTGCTCATTGGCCATTTGGCCCTTTCTACCCAGCAGCACATACGCCGTGCCGCCGGTGCGCGACAGCCAGACATTGGTCAGATTCTTGCGCGAGTACACCCGTCGCCCCTCGGCTTCGGTGCCGCAGGCGGGGTCGTTCACATGCACATCGCCCTCGGGCGTGAATCCGGTCAGGACGATCAAGTGTCCGCCGGTCGAGTCATACGGTGCTTCCGGCAGCTCGCCATTGGACACCTGAATACTCGCGATGATCGGCAGTCCCTGATCAAACAGTGCGTCCACCTGCGACCAATCGCTGATCCGCGTGAGGAAGCCCGGCACGCCGAGCGACGCCGCGGCCTGAATGTTGCGAGGCCAGTTCCCATACAGATCAAACTCCGGATCGCGAGCGATCTCGGCGACCGTCGCCACCGGCACTTCTACGCCGTGATGCGCAAGCACCATCGCCACGCTGGTCGGGCTGCAGAGTCTCCCCGAGAGTGCGGCGTCCGGCGTCTTCTGCGTGCGGAACGGCACCGTGGAATCACGCGCATCGCTCGGCTCACGAGTCGTGTCGCGAAAAGTCCACCCACGTTCATCGTCCAGTGCGACCGAAACCCTATCGACTCGTACTCCAGGAATGGTGGCCAACAGGCGGTATTGCAGCCGGTGATACAGATGCGGCCGCGGCGCGGTGAAATAGTCGATGTCGATCTTCCCCGCCTGCCCAGTCGGGAGCACGAAACTGCGCACAGGTGCGGCGAACCGCGTGCCCTCTCCCCACGTCGCCAGCGTCAGCCACGGCGACCACGCCTCGCCAGAACGATCCGGACTCACACGCAGCTCAACGCGAAGCCCCTCACCCGCCGGTACGGCGGCATTGAACGCCAAGAGCGCGTCGTGGAAGCCCCGATCGCACCCGATCGGCTCTCCAACACAGGTGAAGAGAGCGCTCATTCCGTCGAAAGTCAGCCCCAAGTCCGCCGAACGCTGCGACATGCCCGGCAGCCGCACGCCAAGCGGCGACTTCCCGTCGATGATCGTCTGGGCTCGAACGCTCGATGCTTCACCCGCGCTCCGCGAGCCCGAGCACGCCGGCAGCACAACGCCGAGCGCCAGCATCGCACCCATCGCGATCACGCCGCGAATCACGCGTCGGCTATATCTTCCAGAACCATTGTCCGCGATAGAGCACATAGCAGATGACCCACCAGATCGCAAGAATCGAAAGAGCGTAGAGGACCGAGCCGACTTCCGGCGGAAACGTGGGCGACAGCGGTGCCTTGAACACCCGTTCATAGATCACCGCCGACAACGCACGGTCTTGGCCATCAGCACCGGTGATGCGCACCAGTTGAAGAGCACGCGCAAGCAGACCCGAACCCACAAACGCCAGAATCGCGTTCAGCCCCATGACTTCCGCCGGCCAGAGCACGCGTCGGCCGACATGTCGCCATACGCCGGTGCCCTTGACGGGCAGAACTTCGCACAGCATGTGGCACACTGCGAGCGTGCACATCGCGCACCCCGCCGTGAACAGCACGTACGAACTCGTCCAAAGCTCCTTGTTCAGCGGAAACCCGAAGGGCTCCGACAAAGCATGCCACGCATATCCGAGCGATCCGATCGCGACTCCGGCAATGCCAAGCCGGACGGAAACCCCTGCGCCACGAGGCGAGGCCGCACGCCTGAGAAACCGCCCAGTCCACACGCCGATGAGCGTCGTGACGAGCGCGGGCAGCGTGCTGAGCAATCCCTCCGGATCATGCGGCGACGGCGTGGTGCCGCGATACATGTGCGATGATCCCAGCAACAGACGGTCAACGCGCGCTACCAGATTGCCGCTCTGCGTCAGTCGCTCGCCAGGGTCCACGCCGCTCGGCAGAAGGGTGAGCGCGGCCCAATACCCGAGCAGAACGATCACCCCAAGTCCAAGCTGCCACCGTGGGCGCACAAACAGCATCACCATCGCCGCCAGCAGATAGCAGATCGCAATCCGCTGAAGCACCCCAGGAATCCGCAGCGCGTGCAAATCAATCGGCATGCGCAGAAACAGCGAAGTGAAGTTCAGCAAAAGCCCCAGACCAAGCAGCACCCCCGCTCGCCGGATCACGCCAACGATCGTGCGACGCCGATCTCCGGGTTCAGGCGGCCCGAGTCCGCTCGAAGGGTTCAGTCGACTCGAGAACGCCATCGCCACGCCGACGATGAACAGAAAGTACGGAAAGATCAGGTCAGTCGGCGTGCACCCATGCCACGCCGCGTGCCGAAGAGGCGGAAACACGTGCGCCCATGTGCCCGGATTGTTCACGATCAGCATCGCGGCGATCGTCAAGCCGCGAAACGCATCAAGCGAAACAAGCCGCGAAACCCGCTGTGGACTTGCCGAATCGCCCATGGCGTCAGAGCATACCGCACGATGCCCGCGAACGAACTCCAAAGCATGCTCATGACGGGTGTGGGCCACGGCCAAGGTGGCGACACGCTCCGCCGCATGCTCGACCAGCCCGAGACCCACCGCCTCCAGATTATCCTCAGCACGCTCCCCGATCGTCAAGCTCACGCCACAGCCGAAACACGCACCATCACATTCCGCGCCGACGCCGAGTATTTCTACCCCGCCAGCACCGTCAAGCTGATCTCCGCCACCTGCGCCCTGCGACAGCTCGCCACCTGGAGACGCGAGTCTGCCGACACCGAACCCCATGTCCATACCCCATTCCGCATCGGCGACGCCGAACCCACCACGGTCGCACGCGAGCTACGCAAGATCTTCCTCACCTCCGACAACCCTGCCCACAATCTCCTGCACGATCTCGTCGGCCACCGCGCACTGCATGAGATCACTTGGGCAGCCGGTCTGAAAAGCGTCCGACTCCGCCATCGCCTCAGCGCCAACGAGCCGCCCGAACGCGCGCGAAGCGCAGCCAGGATCTCCTTTCAAGCCGATGCGCGGCAGATCCAGATCGCCGAACGTACGAGCGATCTTGACCTTCCATCTGACAACATCCCCGGGCTCGGCATTGGCCGTGCGTACGTGGACAGCACTGGCGCTCATCACGATCGCCCGATGTCCTTCGCTGAGAAGAACCGCGTCTCGCTCCATGACCTCCATGTGCTGACGATGATGGCCTTCGCACCCGAAAGCCGCGAGAGCGGGTTCGGCCTCGAGCCCGCCGACCAAGGCATGCTCGCGACCATCGCAGCGCTCGACGCCCCTCCGCCCGAGGCAAGCGCATCCAACAAGTTCCTGCTACCCGGATTGCTCCGCGTCCGCCCGCGTGCAGAGTGGCGCGTGCTGAACAAGGTCGGGCGTGCCTACGGCTTCTCGCTCGATACCGGCGTGATCGAGCACCTCCCAAGCGCGTCACGCCGGGCCATCTCAGCCACGCTCTACACCAACGACTCCGAAGAGCTGAACACCGACCGCTACGACTACGCACGCGACGCCGACCCGTTCATGGCCGACCTGGGTGAGGCGATCGGGCGCGAGATGACACGCTCGTTCTGCCCGGGATGAACGCCGGAGATACGCTGGCGACATGCCCCGCGCCAACAGCCCGTATGAAAGCCGCCTGAAGCTGGAGACCGTCGCCGGAACTGGCCAGAATGCGTACACGATCACGGCGGAAAAGCCCGTGGTGATCGGGCGCGCCGTCGAGAGCGACATCTGCCTCCTGCACGAGGGCGTGTCGCGCCGCCACGCGATGGTCCAGTTCAAGCATGTCAGTCGAACCGGCTCCGGCGCGGGCGGCCGCTGGTTCATCGCCGACCTCGGCTCCTCCGGCGGCACCGTCGTTTCTGGCGTGAAGCTGGCATCACAGAATCCCATCGCACTCGCCGACGGCGATCTCATTCGCATCGGCCCCTGGGTCTTCCGCGCGCTGCTGGAGGGACACAAGACCGGCATGCCCGGTTCCGATGCCGGTTCCGCCGCACTCCGCACCATGGCGACCATGGCCGACGATCGCGGCACGGCCGTGACCTCCAGTCTCAGCGATCGCCGCCTCAATCAGATCATCGACGCTACTAGTCGACTTATGGAAGCGAGCGACAGCGCCGCCATGGCCCGCATCGTGCTCGACGCCGCGATCGCCGGCACCGGCTTCGCCCGCGCCGCGGTGCTCTCCTGCCCAGATGCTCAGGGCAACGTCGCCTTTGAGCACGCCACAGCAGGGCCCGATGCATCGATCAGCCGTTCCCTGGTCATTGAGGCGGCGCAGGGGCGCGTCGCCGTGCTCGAAGCCAAGGGCCCCGGCTCCGGCGTCGTCACCGATCGCACGATCGGCGAACTCAAGATTCACTCCGCGATCTGTGCGCCGATCACTGTCGGTTCCACGGTCGCCTCACTGCTGTATCTCGACGCCCGGGGCGGCGAATCCCGCGTGCACTCCGATGCCAGCGGCTACTGCGCCGCCCTCGCGCGCGTCTATGGCATGGCCATCGCCGGGCACATGCGCGCCGAGCTCGAACTCCGCCGCGCCACGCTCGAACAAGATCTCTCCGCCGCGCGTGAAGCCCAGAAACTCATCATGCCCCCGCCCGATGGCCAGATCGGACGCCTGCGATACGCCGTCCGCAGCGTCCCCGGTCGACTCGTCGCCGGTGATCTGTTCGACGTCATCGATCTGGGCGAAGATCGCGTCGCCGTCGTCATCGGCGATGTCTCCGGCGATGGCGCGGGCTCGGCGATTCTCATGGCCTCCACTCAGGCCTACTTGCACGCCGCGATCCGCCGAGGCACTCCGCTCGACATCGCCATGCGCGATGTGAACCACTATGTCTGTCAGCACGCACCCCTCGATCGTTTCGTCTCGGCATGGATCGGACTCTTCGACCTCCAGCAAATGACCCTCGCCGTCGTCGACGCCGGCCACGGCCACTGGGCCCACCGCTCTGCGAACTCAGACTCGATCACCCAGACCGGTGCGGACTTCGGGGGCATTCCCCTTGGAATCGACCCAGATCGACCGTACACCTTCACCCAGATGCCCCTGGCTCTCGGCGACCGAATCATCCTTTACTCCGATGGCCTCGTCGAGCAAACCGCCCCCTCTGGCGAAGAGTTCGGCGTCGATCGGGTCCATGAACAGCTCCGGCTCACCAACACCGCTGAGCAAGTCACCGACACCCTCATGCGCCTCGTTCAGCAGCACGCCCAGCGACCATTTCTCGACGACGACACCACCGTCGCAGGCGTCCAGATCGACAACTCATAACAAGCATCCACCGTCATCTGCATCTGGTGGCACAGGCATCACGCCGGTGTGCAGGAACCACTCACTTCCCGCCCGAACGATACCTCGCCCCAAGCTCCGGCTTCCCCATCGCCCCATACAGCGCGATCAGCCGCGATTCCACCTTCTGCGTTCGTGCGTGGCTCGCTCCGAGCTTGTCCACAAGAACCGTGTGGCTTCTGAGCAGCGCCGCCTCCGCCGCGGCATACTCACCCAGCTTGGTCAAGCACTCGCCATAGTTGCTCCGAAAGATGCCCACCACATAGTGATCCGATGGCAGGCTCTTCTCGCACGCCGCGATCAACTCGGCGAACTGCTCCCGTGACTCCTCCAGCTTTCCCGCCTGCATCAGCAGCATCGCCAGGTTGTTCAACGCGCCCCACACCTCCGGGTCCGCACCGCCTCGCGCTCCGCGCTTGCGAATCTCGGCGACCTTCCGATACAGCGTCTCCGCCTCGTCCAATCGCTTCAGATCCTCCAGCACATACGCCAGATTGCCCATGGCTACGAGCGACTTTGGATGCTCCTCCCCAAGCTGACGCTCCAGCACGGCGCTCGCCGCCCGGATCAACGGCTCCGCATCTGCGGGCTTGCCCAGCCCGGCCAGACACACGCCCAAGTTCAGCCGCGTATTCGCCGTCGACACATGATCCGCACCAAGCACGCGCTCGCGTGCCGCAAGCGTCTGGCGAAACAGCTCCGCGGCCTCTGTCCCCTGCCCCAGCCGCTCCAGCAGCGTCGCCAGGTTGTTCCGCGAGCTCAGCACCAGCGGGTGCTCCGCCGGGTGAATCCGCGCGTACACCTCGTACACCTCGCGCTGCATCTTCTCCGCGTCTTTCAGCCGTCCCACGGCTTTGTAGCACGTCGCCAGGTTGTTCCGGGACGACAGTGTCTGCGAGTGCTCATCGCCCCGGTGCTTCGCCAGCACCACGACCGCGTCTTCCAGCAGCCCAACGCTCTCCGGTGCCTTGCCGATCTCCTGCGCAACCCGCGCCAGATCGCTTTTGGCCTCCGCAACCCGCACCGCATCCGGCACCGCCTGTTCCGTTTCACGCTTCAGCGCGGCCCGCGCCATCTCCTCCGCTTCGTCAAACTTCCCCGCATCTGCAAGCACGATGATCAGATTCCGAGTCGCTTCATACGCCGCCTTTGAGTCCGCCCCATCCAGCCGGGTCGCAAGCTCACGCACTCGCCGCGCATGCGGCACCGCCAGGTCCGCCTTTCCGATCCCCCGATAGCTCTGGCTCACCGCCGCACGGATCGTCGTCTCAACACTCGGCGGCCGCGAGCCCGACTCCAGGTTCACCACCGCCGCATCAAACAACTCCCGCGCCGTCACCTCGCGCCCGATCGCCGTCTCCGGGTCCACGCTCGTCAGCATCCCGGAGAGAAAATCGCTCACGCTCCGCGCATTCTCCGCCTCAGTCTCCGCACGCTTCTGCGCCGCCTGCGCCAAAGTCAGGTTCTGCTCGGCCTTGGCCCACCCCGCCGTCGCTCGCGCTGCCTGCCAACTCACGCCGACCGCGCCAAGACCAAGGATCACACCCGCTGCCGCCAGCCCGCCCACCAGCCCCTTGTTCCGCTTGGCAAACTTGGTGAATCGATACACCGTCCCCGCGGGCCGCGCCATGATCGGCTCATCGCGAAGATACCTGCGAATGTCATCGGCCAGATCACGCGCCGACTGATAGCGTCGAGACTTGTCCTTCTCGATTGCCTTCTCGACAATCGTCTGAATCTCTCCGCGGAGTTCACGCTTCAATGACGCCAGCCGCGTCGGCGGTTCGATCCCGATGATCCGCACCGCCTCGGGGATCGTCCGCTGCGACACATCATGCGGCAATCGCCCGGCGAGCAGCTCAAACAGAATCACACCCAGCGTGTACACATCCGAGCGTGTGTCCAGTTCACTCGGATTCCCCGCCACCTGCTCCGGACTCATATACGGCAGCGTCCCCACAAGCTGCCCCACATCCGTCTGCATCGTCGCCTGCTGCACATCGCTGTCGGTCACCCGCGCGATACCAAAGTCCAGAATTTTCGGTGTCGCCGACAATCCGAACCGTGACGCCGACGCATCCCCCAGCATCGTCGCACTTGGGTGGCCCGCTGGTCCCCAGCGGGTGGGCATCGGTGCCGTCCCGCGCTCGCCGGACTCTTCAGACTCCTCCACCAGAATATTCCCCGGCTTCAGATCCCGGTGAATCACCCCGCGCGTGTGCGCATGCTGTACCGCGTCGCACACCATCGCCAGAAGCGCAAGCCGCTGCCGCGTGTCCAGCTCGCGAGTGTCGGCATATTGCGTCAGCGTCTGCCCGCGCACGAGCTCCATCGCAAAGTACGGAATATCCGTCCCGTCGACCTGAGCTGTCCCCGCTTCATACACCCGCGCAATTCCCGGATGCTGCAGCCGACCCAGCACGCCCGACTCCACCTCAAACCGCCGGAGCAACGACCGCGTGATCAGCCCGGGTCGAATCATCTTGAGTGCCACCGTCCGCCGAGGCGAGTCCTGCTCCGCCAGATACACCGTCCCCATCCCGCCCTCGCCCAGCACATCAAGAATGGTGTACCGCCCGATCTTCCGCCCGCGAACGCGATCATGCTGTTCGTCGCCCGTTGCGGGCGTGCTCGACACGGGTTCACCAGCGTCGCCCGCGACGGTTCTCGCATCATGCTGTTCCAGCAACCGCTCAACCCGGCGCACCAGTACCGCATCGCCGCGACACTCGCGTGCAAGAAACCCAGCCCGCTCCGCCGCCGGCAGCGCGTGCGCACGCTGGGCAAGCACCAGAGCCGGATCAGGAGTGTCCGATGGCATGACCATGAAGGTACCAGCCCATGCGGGTCTTGGGTGTGGATCGAGACGACGCGGATCACCATGACACGCGGAACCGCACCCGGAAGGTCCGCAGCGCCCTCCGCTGGCCCTTTTCGCGCCCCGCCGCCCGCGCACTCCGCGCATCCTCTCCGCTCTTCCCACACCCCGCCTTCCTCAGGGGCGATAATCCAGCCGAACATGCAAGAACGCCGATGAAAACCCCAACAAGTCGCTGGGAAGACGGCTCATCGGCAATCGGTGCGCACCGAGCTTCCCGAAGGGAGTTTGGGATGCTGTCGCTGCTGCTCTTGATCGTCGGAATTCTCCTCGCCCTGGGCATTCTCGCGCTCGCGGTCAAGGCCCCCGGGCCGATCCTCAAGGCCCTCTGCGCCCTCGCCGCCGTCGCCACGCTCTTCATCTTCTTCGCCCTCGCTTCCATCCGCTACATCGGCGCGGGTGAGGTCGGCATCGTCGTCAAAAACGCCTTCGGCGCCCGGCTCAAAGACGGCCGCATCATCGCCACCAATGGCGAGATGGGCACCCAGGCCGCCGTGCTCCGCTCCGGCTGGCACTTCTGGTATTGGCCCGTCATCTATGACGTGAAGACCGTCCCCTTCATCGAGATCCAATCCGGCCAGGTCGGGCTCGTCGAAACCACCGACGGCGTGCCGATGGCCAAGGGCCAGCTCTTCGCCCCCGAATGGCCGCGCGAGCAGTTCCAGCAGATGCTCGACGCCCAGTACTTCCTCTCAACCGGCAACGGCGCCAAGGGCAAGCAGGTCTCCGTCCTCACGCCCGGCAAATATCCGATCAACACCGATCTCTTCCGCGTCCGCATGGTTGAACAGACGGAAGTCCTCGCCGGTGAAGTCGCCGTCCTCAAGGCCAACTTCGGCTCTGCCCCCACCCAGATCGTCGGCCACGTCGCCGCCGGCGCTGGAGACAAGCCCAAGAGCGAGGAAGAAGCTCTGAAGCTCGCCCGCCTCGGCGAGATGGGCGTCCTCTCTGATCCGCTTCCCCCGGGCAAATACCCGCTCAACACCGACGCCTACACCGTCACCGAAATCTGGACCACCCAGATGATCGCCCACTACACCTCGGCCCAGGGCACTTCTGCGGCCGCCGCCGCCGGATCGTTCGCCTCAATGTCCAACATCCCCCAGCCCCAGGCCGCCAGCCAGAAACGCTCCAAGCCCGAGAACCAGGATCAGCAGTCCACCTCCAAGACGCCGCGCCACGATGCCGCCGTCGAAGAGCGCGAGATCACCGTTCGCACCAGCGACGGTTTCACCTTCCCCGTCGACGTCCGCGTTGAGTACGTCGTCGAACCCAAAGACGCCCCGATCGTTGTCGCCAAACTCGGCGACGACGAGGGCGAGCGCTTCCGCAACGCCATGAACTCCGCCGTCCGCGCCATCTTCCGCAACAACGCCGAAAAGGTCCGCGCCCTCGACTACGTCCAGCAGCGTTCCGCCCAGGAGCAGCAGTCGCTCACCACGCTCAAAGAGCAACTCGCCCGCTTCGGCATCACCGTCACCGCCGTCCGCATCGGCGCCGTGGGCGACCAGCTCTCGCTCGGCGATCTTCTGAAGACCCAGACCGACCGCGAAATCGCCAAGCAGAAGCAGGTCACCTTCCAGGAACAGCAGCGCGCCGCTGAGCAGGAAAAAGAGCTCAACCGCGTCCAGCAGGAGGCCGAAGAAGAGAAGCGCCTCGCCACCGCCGCCTACGCCGTCAAGATCGCTGAAGAAGACAAGCGCAAGCAGGTCATCGCCGCCGGTGCCGAGGCCGAGTCGATCAAGATCAAGGCCACCGCCCAGAGCGAGGCCTACAAGTCCATCGCCGCCCAAATCGGCTCGGCCAACGCCGCCATGATCGAGATCCTCAAGATCGTCGGCGAGCGCAACATCCAGATCACCCCCCGCGTCATGGTGACGGGTGGCAAAGGTGCTTCAGGAGCCGAAACCACCGCTCTCATCGGCACCATGCTCGAACACATGG
This sequence comes from Phycisphaerales bacterium, assembly GCA_019750095.1. GTDB lineage: Bacteria > Planctomycetota > Phycisphaerae > Phycisphaerales > UBA1924 > UBA4658. Next base: position 7,573 of record JAIEOW010000045.1, on the reverse strand, counting down.
TCTCGCAGGATGGTCCGGGAACTCCCTCTCGGCGCGAACCTGCCACCGAAGCCAAGCCCGAGCCACAAGCCTCTCCGCGAAGCTGAGCCTATTGCGACAGAATCCCCGGGATGGATATCTGTGCGCACAAGGGCATCACCCCGGCGTGTGGACTACACTTGTCCCCCCGACTTCGGCCCGCGAACTGGGCGCATGGTGCGCTCGCGCGGGCTTCGGTCAATCGTTTCAGGAGCCGCGCGGACCACTCGAACACGAGCCCTTCCCCGCCGACGCACCATCATGGACCCCACCACCTCGAACCCCGCCCTTTCAAACCCCGAGACCCTTGCCGCCGGCCAAACGCCGCCGACGGAAAAGCCCGCGCTCGACGCTGAGCTCAACAAGGAGATCGACGAGATGATGGCCGCCATGGACCGCGAGTCCGGCGCCAACAAGGGTGGCGGCGGCAGTGGGGGGCCCGCCGGCAAGAAGGACAAGGGCGCCCGCCCCATCACGCTCCCAGGCCATGACATCGCCCCCATCGGCGGCCCGGCCAAGGCCGCCCTCAAAGGCCCCCGCGTCGTCTCCGGCGGCCGCGAGCACCGCACCGGCATCATCGTCAGCATCGGGCCCACCGACATCTTCCTCGAGTTCGGCCCCAAAGAACTCGGCGTCATGCCCCGCCTCCAGTACAAAGAGGGCGAAGAGCTCCCCGCCGTCGGCTCCCAGCTCGAAGTCGCCATCGACCGCTTCGAAGCCGGCGAGAACATCTTCATCTGCTCCCGCCCCGGTGCGGTCATCAAGGCCGCGTGGGAAAACCTCGAAGTCGGTCAGACGGTCGAAGGCAAAGTCGTCGGCGTGAACAAAGGCGGCCTCGAGATCGAAGTCGCCGGCCACCGCGCCTTCATGCCCGCAAGCCAGGTCTCCCTCGACCGCATCCCAGACCTCTCCGTCATGATCGGCGAGAAGCTCACCTGCCAGGTCAGCCAGCTCGACAAGCGCGGCCGGGGCAACATCGTCCTCTCTCGCCGCGACATCCTCGCCGAAGAGCGCAAGCAGCGTGCCACCAGTTTGAAGACCTCGCTCAAAGAGGGCGACGTCCTCGATGGCACCGTCCGCAAGATCATGCCCTTCGGTGCCTTCATCGACATCGGCGGCGTCGACGGCCTCGTCCACGTCTCTGACCTCTCCTACGACCGCATCGGCATGGGCGAGCAGGCCATCGCCAAGCACATCAAGGAAGGCCAGGCCGTCAAGGTCAAGGTCCTCAAGATCGAGTGGAACGAGGAAGACATGCGCAAGAGCCGCATCTCCCTCGGCCTCAAGCAGCTCGCCGCCGACCCCTTCACCACCGCCGCCGGTGACATCAAAGAAGGTGCCGAGGTCAACGGCCGCGTCACCCGCCTCGCTGAGTTCGGCGCATTCGTCGAAGTCGCCGCCGGCGTCGAGGGGCTGGTCCACGTCTCCGAGATCGCCCACCGCCGCGTCAACCACCCGCAAGACGAGCTCAAGGTCGACCAGGTCGTCCAGGCCAAGGTCCTCAAGATCGACCCAACCACCCGTCGCATCTCGCTGAGCATCAAGGCGATGGTCGCCGCTCCCGAGCGTCCAGGCAAAAAGGGCGACGACCGCACCCCCAAGCGCAGCGTCGAAGAGATCACGAAGGAAACCCCGGCCCTCCGCCGCCTCCGCGCCCAGGCCGCCGCACGCGACAAGGGCAAGACCCTCAAGGGCGGCTTCTAACCCCATTACCCGCCTTTGGTGGCACAGGCGTCCCGCCTGTGTGCCTTTGCTGAACCCCCAAACGCCCCTCACCGGGGCGTTTTTCATTCCCCCACCCAGGCAAATCGATTACGATCCCTCCCCATGGATCCCGCCAAGCACTGGTCGTTCACGCTCGAACGCTTCGTCGTCTTCCTCCGCGACGTCATCGACCCCGCCATCTACTCCGATCCCCACCCGCTCGACGCGGCCATCTTCCAATCCATTGACCCCGTCCCGCACCAGCACGCACTCCGCGCCCGCTACTCACCCATCAAACTTGGCCACGCCTGGGGCCCGCGTTGGTCCACCGCGTGGTTCAAACTCCGAGGCACCGTCCCCGCGTCCATGAAGGGTCATGAGATCGCTCTGCGATTTTCCACCGACACCGAAGCCCTTCTCTGGCTCCCCGCAGGTCGTTCCAAAACACGCCTCGTTCCGCACCACGGCCTCGATGTCAACCGCGACGCCGTCACCCTCTTCCCCAAGTCCCGCGGCGATGAACGCGTCGACCTCTACATCGAAGCCGCCTGCAACCACATGTTCGGCGACCGCGGCCTCCAGTGGGACCCGCCCGAAATCCACCGCCGCTGGAACTCTGCAACCCCGGGCCTTTTCGAACGCGCCGAGATCGCCATCCGCCACAACGATGTCTGGCGGCTCAAGCAGCGTTACGCCTTCGCCCTCGATCTCGCCAAGCAATGCGCCCCCGACTCTTCCCGCGGGCAGCAGCTTCTCGGCGTGCTCCGCCGCGTCACCGACGCCATCCCCGATGATGACGTCCAAGCGCACGCCGCATGGGGCGCAAAGCAACTCGACGAAGCACTCTCCCCGCCCGTCGGCGGCGCGGGTGGCAGCGCCACCATCTGCCACGCCGTCGGCCATGCCCACATCGACACGGCCTGGCTCTGGCCCCTCCGCGAGACCCGCCGCAAATGCCTCCGCACGTTCTCCACCGTTCTCCGCAACATGGAGAAGTATCCGGAGTTCCGCTTCCTCTGCTCACAGGCCCAGCAGTACGCCTTCGTCGAAGAAGATGCCCCCGAGCTCTTCGCCCAGATCAAGCGCCGCGTCATGCAGGGTCGCTGGGAACCGGGCGGCGCAATGTGGATCGAACCCGATTGCACCGCACCCAGCGGCGAATCCCTCATTCGCCAGATCACCCATGCCGACGCATACTGGCGAAAGCACTTCGGCGATCGCGCCGCCCAACGCTTCCTCTATCTCCCCGACACCTTCGGCTTCCCCGCCCAACTCCCGCAGATCATGGCCCTCGCCGGGCTCGACACCTTCATCACCAACAAGCTCCACTGGAACAGCCACACCGCCTTCCCGCACACCACCTTCCAGTGGCGCGGCCTCGACGGCACGCAGATCCTCGCCCACCAGACCCCGGGCATGGACTACAACGCCACCAACACCCCGCGCGAGCTCATCCGCGGCGAGAAGACCCACAAAAACAAGGACCTCCCCAGCACACCCGCGCCAAGCGACTCGCCAGACACCGCCGGTGCCCGGTGGCTCCAGCCCTTTGGCTTCGGCGATGGCGGCGGCGGCCCCACCGATTGGTCCATCGAGTTCGCCCACCTCGCCGAGAACTGCGACGGTCTCCCCCGCGTCCGCTTCTCCTCTGCGTCCGAGTTCTGCGAGGCTCTCCATCGCGACGTGAGCCGGGCGCACAAAATCGACCCACACGCCGTCCCCACCCACGATGGCGAGCTCTACCTCGAACTCCACCGCGGCACCTACACCACCCACGCTCGTTTCAAGCAGCAACACCGACGCGCCGAAGAACTCCTGCGCCAAGCCGAGATTCTCACCTTCGCCGGACCATCACGCCTCCCGCTCGCTGTTGAGCGCACCGCCGCCGATCTGCTCGATCGCGCCTGGAAGCTCGTCCTGCTCAATCAGTTCCACGACATCCTCCCCGGCTCCAGCATCACCTGGGTCTACGACGACGCACGCAAGCAGCTCGACGAAGCGATCCAGATCGCCGAGACACTAATTGCTCAGGGCATGAATCTCTGGCGCCGCGTGCTCGATACGACCGGCATTCCCGGGCCGCTTCTGGCGATGAACTGGTCCAGCACACCCGCGCCGATCGCTCCGCCAGCTCACCTCGACGCCGACCACTCCGCCATCACCTTGGGCGATGCGCCGGTGCCGCCGCTCACCATCGCGGTCGCTGATCGTCGCTCCGACGCGCTTCCCACCGGGTCCAAGGGCATCTCCAGCGCCGATCTCGAGTTTTCCAACGAGTTCCTGCGCTGCGCCTTCGACTCTTCTGGTCGCATCATCTCACTCGAACGCCGCAGCCCCGACGGCTCGCCCATGTTCGACGCCTGCACGCCAGGCCTGCCCATGAACCAACTCGCCCTCTTCGAGGATCGCCCTCGACTCTGGGACGCCTGGGATATCGACGCCGAGTACGCCCACAAACCCACGCTCATCGATGATGACGCCGAGATCGAGTGGCTCGAACGCGGCCGCCTCCGCGCCAGCGTCCGCTTCTCACGCCCCTTGGGCAAACGCTCCCACATCCGCCAGACCTTCTCCCTCGGCGTCGAGAGCGAGATCGTCACCGTTCACACTGAGATCGACTGGCAAGAAGAGCACCGCTTCCTCCGCGTCCTCTTCCCAACCTCCATCCACGCCCCCACCTGCACCTTCGGCACACAGTTCGGCCACATCCAACGCGCCACCCATCGCAACACCCAAAATCAAGCCGCGATGTTCGAAGTCCCCGCTCACGAGTTCGCCGCGTTGCACAGCCAGGACGCGGATTTCGCTCTCCTCGCCCCCGATCGTTTCGGATGGTCCTGCCATCAGAACACCATCGGCCTCTCACTCCTCCGCTCGCCCAGGTACCCAGACTCCACCGCCGACATCGGACTCCAGACCATCGACTATGCCTTCGGCCCCATTCCTCCCGCCGCCGCCGTGGCGACCGGCGAGCAGCAGCGTCGACCGCTTCTCGTCTCCCCGTTCCCATCGACTCGCCCCCGCTCCCCCGCCGCACCCCTCGGCCAACGCTCCTGGTCTCCCCTCCGCATCAGCCACGGCTCATGGTCCGTCGGCCGCATCGAAGCCATCACCCGCGCCCGCGACGGCAAGCGCCTCATCGTCCGCATCGTTGACCACGACGGCATGACCAACAACGCCGAGATCGCCTGGGGCTTTCCGGTTAAGTCCGCCGAACCCGTCGACCTCCTCGAACGCCCACTGAAGGGCGTCCCCGTCAAACACAACGCACGCACCAACACCACCCGTCTCAAGATCAAACCCTTCCAGATCGTCACCCTCGCCATCGAACGCGCCGACTGACCAATCCGAGGCCCGGGCGCAAGCCCGGGCACCCCAAGCACACGATCTCGCCTTGCGCCTCACGACTCCCAAGGCCAACTCATCGGCGCCCCATCCCGCGCCAGCACATCCTGAACCACCCGCACGCGCGCGATGTCCTCATGCACCCAGTGCGGCTCCTTCCCCTCCGCCGCGCACCACGCCGCGAGCGTTCCCGCTGCCTCGCCGATGTGCCACTCGGTCGTGTGCATCCGCGTCGCCCCGTTCACCACGTGCGACACGCCAAGACACTTTCCGCTCGCCAGCACGTTCCGCACACGCTTGGGAATCAACGCACCCATCGGCACCCGAAACGGCGCACACGGCACATACACGCTGTTCCGCCCCGCACAACTCGGATGCAGATCGATCGTGTAGTGCCCGATCCCCACCGAGTCGGCAAACCGCTCACCCGTCCCGAACGGCGTCGCGCTCCAGTTCATGGCACGCGTCGCCTTCCCATCGCGCTCCCGCTGCTCCGTCCCGACATGTGCCTCGGTCATGATCGTCCGAGCGATCAGCCGCCGCGGCTCTCGCACATACACGTGCTTGGCCAGTCCATCATTCGTGCCAAGCTCCTCACCCCGCAGCTTCAGCCCCGGATACCCCGTCCCACCATCATGCCGCGGCGCATCCGTCTGCATCCAATACAACAGCGAGCGTGACAGCTCCTGCGCCTCCGCAAGAGCGGCGTCCCGCTCGCCACGGCTCACTCCCAGCAGCGGCCGCAACCAGTAATCCATCTGCACCATGTTGATCAGCGCCACATCTGGCGGCAACACCTGCTTCGCCTCCGCACGCTGATAGGCCCCTCGATCCACGATCCGCCGATACCGCCACATCTCCCACTCACCCGCTGCGGGTTCATCCGGCCAAGGCACCATCCGAAACGTCCGCCGACCCTCTGCGTTATGGCTCGGCACCGTCCACGAGAACAGCGGCCCCGTCCACGATGAACCATCACGCATCTCCGGAACAAAAGACTTCCAGAACTCATACCGCCCCGGCCGCGAAATCACATGATCCTCACCCGGCCGATGCTCGATCGCGAAGCACCACGAGCACGCCTGCTGATCCATCGGGTGCGTCTTGTCGCTCCGCGCGTGCAACTCGCCGTACACGTTCTGGTGCTCGCCCCCGATCGCGTGCTCAACACCTGCAAGCTCCAGCACATCGCCCCATTCCGTCGCGTCCAGCACAAACTTCGCCGTCACCGTGATCGCGCTCCCACGCGCGCTGCCATTCTCGCGTACGCACGGCTGTAGCGTCACCGATCGCACCCGATCCCCTTCCATCTCCGCCGCTACGGGCTCATGCTCCAGCAGCACACGCAACTTCCCGCTCTCCACATGCGGCCGGATCATCTCCATCATCACCGCATGCCACACCCGCGGCTCGGCACACAACCGGCTCACCCATCCGCCGCCCGGATTCAATCGCACATTCCCCCGCGCTTCATCGCTCAGCGGCCGATGCTCCCGATACCACCGCCGCACACCCTCGCGCAGTGCCTGCTGCGAACGCGAACACCCCACCGTCTCCACCCACTGATTCTCATCCGGCGGCACCCCCTGCGCCGTGTATTGCCCCCCGATCCAATCCGTCGTCTCACTCAAGATCACGCGCGCGCCATTCCGACACGCCGCCAGCGCCGCTGCCACCCCGCCCGTTCCACCCCCAACCACCAGAATGTCCGCTGTCATCTCGCGCACTTCGTCACTCCCAAAACTCCGTCACTCCGTCACTTTCCCATCATCCCTTCACCGCACCCGCCAACATCTGTGGCTTCAAAAACCGCTGCGCCACGATAAACGCCAGCACGATCGGCACCAGCGTCATCACCGCCGCCGCATACGGCAATCTCGGATTGTCCGCAAACTGACCCAGCAACTGGTTCACCGCCACGGGCAGCGTGTACTTGCTCCCGCTCTGCAGCACGATCAACGGCCACAGCAACTCGCTCCACGCCCCGATCATGCTGAACAACGCCAGCGTCGACAGCGTCGGCGCCGCCAGTGGCAGCATCACATGCCACCACACCGCCGCGCTCCCCGCTCCGTCGATCCGCGCCGCTTCTTCCAGACTCATCGGTATCCGCTCAAACGCCTGCTTGCACAGATAGATCCCAAGCGCACTCACGCTGAACGGAATCACCACCGCCGCCAGCGTATCCACAAGCCCCATGCTCACGATCGTCCGGAACATCGGCACCACGATCACCTGATCCGGAATCATCATCGTCGCCAGGATCAGCACAAACAGCGTCGATCGTCCGCGAAACTTCATCCGCGCCAGCGGATACGCCGCCATCGCCGCCAGCAGCACGTTCAACACGCTCCGCACCAGCGTCACCACCACGCTGTTCAGCAGCGGCCCCGCCAGATCCCCCTTCGTCCACGCATCCACAAAGTTCTTCCCCGTCGGCTCCGTCGGCACCGCAAAGAACGCGCTCTCCGCCGGCTGCACCGCCACGATCAATAGAAACAGCCCC